>JAGWYC010000116.1 GCA_018969565.1 Bacteroidota bacterium
AATCTTAACATAATCTTAAAAACCCTACCCGGGGTGATGACATTGTGCAGCGTATTTATCATGCCTGCATGCTGAATTCAACAGGGAAAAAACTAAAATATGCACACCGAAAACCATTTATTTAGTGAAGATGCGGCGCTGGAACATTTAAGGCATTACCTGCCTTCCCAGGCTCCGCTGAAAGATTTTATTCACCATAACACCCTGCATGCTTTTCAGGACAAATCCTTCCATCAGGCCATGCAGGAAGCCAATACCATTTTCGGATACCAAACCTACATGCAATTGGGCGAGTATCAGCAGGCCTATGCACGCGGAGCGATTAAAGATGAGGTCCTGAATCGAATCATAGATCAGTATCGCCGTCCTGATGAATCAGCAGCAACTATGCGCGAAGCCTTGTTGCATTCCGTGCCCGAAACAGACCGTTCCCCGCGAATCGGGCGGCTTCGCAGCGAATGGAAACACCGCTACAGGGTCAATCTTGACAAGGCCATTCATCCGGTGCTGTTTCGTCTGGCCTGCAGCTTTCTGGATCAAGGTATTGCTATCAGTCCATTCCCTGCAGCCGAACAGGATTTCATGCGCTCCCTGCGCGCACTGGAAGCACAGAGTTTACTGCCTTTGTTCCGCAGCAAACGCGCAAAAGAATTGTTCTTCAGCGACAACCTGAAAATGGAAACGCTGCTGGAATTGCTGGTTGGCGATGCTTCCTTGTATGAACGTTATCTGTTCGACCAGCAGTTCGCCCATCCCGGCTGGTCCGGCATGATTGCCGTACTTGAAGCCTCGCCTCAGGCACTGCTGCAAAAGCGCAGCATTCGACTCAGCGACTGGATTAATCTCGAACTGCTTCTGGAAATAGATGCACTTGACCGCAAGTTTGGTGTGGGTACATGGCAACCCTTGGCCGGCAAAGCCCAGGCTCAAAAAACGCCTTTGTTCGCTCCTGTAGAAGCCGACCCTGAGTTCAGGCTCTTACAAATCTGGCAGGAAGCCTATGAATGGAGCTATTACGATCAGGTATTACGCGGCCTGCTGGAAACAGAACCCTGTAAAGACCCCCAACCTGCCGCACGCTCATTCGATGCCTTTTTCTGCATTGACGACCGGGAATGTTCGCTGCGCCGATATGTGGAAACACTGGATTCCAACTGCCGCACCTTTGGCACGCCGGGCTTCTTCAATGTTCCTTGCTACTATCAGCCCGAACACGGTGCGCATCTTACCAAGATATGCCCGGCGCCCATGCAGCCCCGTTATCTGATCAGAGAATATCAGACACGCAGTTCCAAACGAACTAACGATGCTCATTTCACCAAGCGCTCACACGGACTGGTGTTTGGTTGGCTCATTTCGCAGACTCTGGGATTCTGGGCTGCGCTGCGCCTGTTTCTGAATATCTTCAAACCCGGCATCAGTCCGGCGACCAGCTATTCCTTCAGCCACATGGATAAACATGCGCAGCTTACCATTGAAAACCGGGATCCCAATGACCGCATTGAGGGTCTGCAAGTAGGCTTCAATGCTCAGGAAATGGCTGATTGTGTAGAAGGTTTACTGCGCAGCACCGGCCTGACGGAGGGATTTGCTCCTTTGGTTTATATGGTCGGCCACGGGGCCTCCAGCATCAACAATACCCACTACGCAGGGTACGATTGCGGCGCCTGCTCAGGCAGACCCGGTTCCGTAAATGCCCGAGCCATTTCTTATATGGCCAACCACATCAAAGTGCGCGAAATACTGCAGGAACGCGGTATTCAAATTCCTGCTTCTACCATATTCATCGGCGCGCTGCATGATACTACCCGCGACGAAATTGAATGTTATGATGTAGAAGCCATTCCTCAGGAACACAAGAAACTGCACGAACACAACATGCAGGTACTGCGCGAAGCACTGGACCTGAATGCGAAGGAACGCGCACGCAGATTTATCCTGACCGACAACAGCAGGCCGGCCGATGAAGTCCACGAACTGGTGAAACTCCGCTCTGTATCGCTGTTTGAGCCTCGCCCAGAGTTGAATCATGCCACCAATACCCTGTGTATTGTGGGAAGAAGAAACCTGACACGTCAGGTATTTCTGGACCGACGTGCATTCCTGAATTCCTATGACCCGGCCAAAGATTCCACAGGACAATACCTGCAAGGCATTGTTGGCGCTGCTGCTCCGGTTTGCGGCGGCATCAACCTGGAATACTATTTCTCAAGGGTGGATAATTACCGCCTGGGTGCCGGCACCAAACTGCCTCACAACGTGATGGGGCTGATTGGCGTAGCCAACGGCGCCGACGGCGACCTTCGCACCGGCCTTCCTGCCCAGATGATTGAAGTACACAGCCCCATGAGGCTGATGATGATTATTGAACAAAGTCCGGAACTCGTTCTGGATGTCATCCGCAGAAATCCGGCCACCTACAATTGGTTCGAGCAAAACTGGATTCACCTGGTGGCCATTGATACGGATCGCAGGCAGTTGTGGTTGTTCCGCGACGGTGCCTTCCACCCTTACATACCGGCCATCACAAAGCTTCCGCATACAGCCGACTTCCGTCTGCTGACCGATGTTTCACACGAAGACATACCTGTACATCTGATACAACAAAGCGCATGAACCCAAACCTCATCATCAACCTGTTTATATTAATTCCAGCAGCAGGATTCCTGCTCAGCTTGTTCATTCCCGAACATCGCGAGGTGGTTCTGTCGCGCATCGCCTTCCTGACTGCAGGCAGCAACCTGCTGGCCTTCGTGGTGTTTGGACTTTGGTGGCTTTTCCACGGTGCAGTGCCGCTCAACATCCGCGATATCTACCTTTATAATGCCGGGCCGAAAGACTCTTTTCTGCTCGACTTCTATTTCGACCGGATTACGGCAGTGTATATGATTACCGGATCGCTGCTTACATTCCTGATCACCATTTACAGCAGATACTATCTGCACCGCGAAGCGGGGTACAAGCGATTCTTCAACACCATCCTGTTTTTTTACCTCGGATATACCATCACCATATTCGGCGGAAATTTTGAAACCCTGTTCATAGGCTGGGAGTTCCTGGGTATTTCCTCATTCCTGCTGATTGCCTTTTACCGGGACCGCTACCTGCCCGTGCGCAATGCCGTGAAGGTGTTTTCTATTTACCGCATTGGCGATTTGGGCATCCTCCTGGCCATGTGGGCCAGCCATCACCTGTGGCATGAGAACATCACCTTTGCCAAGCTGAACAACGCTCAACTGGTGCATGACCACTTGTTGAACCACAGCAATGCGGGGGTATTCATTTCGCTGATGTTGCTGCTGGCTGCGGCTGCTAAGTCGGCCCAGCTTCCCTTTTCGAGCTGGCTGCCCCGGGCTATGGAAGGACCAACACCTTCCAGCGCCATCTTCTACGGTTCGCTTTCTGTGCATTTCGGGGTATTCCTGCTGCTGCGCACCTTCCCCTTCTGGGAACATCAGATTTCCGTGCGCATCATCATCGGAGCGCTGGGCCTGCTCACCAGCGTGGTGGCTACCAGCATCGCCAGAGTGCAGTCTTCCATTAAAACTCAAATCGCGTATTCATCCATTGCCCAAATAGGATTGATTTTCGTGGAAATTGCCTTGGGGCTGGAAGGATTGGCCCTGATCCACTTCGCCGGAAATGCATTCCTGCGCACCTATCAATTGCTGGTATCTCCATCTGTTGTGAGCTATCTGATTCGTGAACAGTTTTATGAAAAGACTGCCGAAACCGGGCAATCAGCCACTAAACCCCTTGGCCGACTGCGTGCCAGCATGATTATGCTTAGCCTCAGGGAATGGAACCTGGATGTGTTCATGAACAGGATTATCTTTCACCCTATCAAGCGCATCGGCCATCAATTGGATTTCCTCAAATTCAAAAACGTGGTTTTCTACTTTTTACCGCTCTATGTGGCAGGTCTCGTGGGCCTATACTACAGAAAATCCATACCCGACATGTGGCTGAACATCCTTCCCATCATTTGTTCCGGACTGGGCTTGCTGATGGTACTGAAATCGTTTTCAGAACGAAATTCACCCCGACTTGCCTGGATTCTGCTCATGATGAACCACTTCTGGATTGCGCTGGCTGTTTCATTTAACGACCATTTCGAGCTGAGTCATACCATTACTTACTTGAGCGGTATTGTTGTTTTCGGCGGCGCCGGTCTTTTCAGTCTGTTCAGGCTTCGCAGGGAAGAATCCGGATTTTTCAGCCTGAACCGTTACTATGGCCATGCGCATGAACATCCGCGCTTTGCTTTCATTTTTCTGCTGGCTTGCCTCGGATTGATGGGCTTTCCCATTTCGCCCACCTTTATCGGGGAAGACCTGATTTTCAGCCACATCCATGAACATCAGTTCTGGCTCGCACTCTTTAATTCAAGCGGTTTTATCATAGGCGGAATTTCGCTGATGCGCATATATGCTCGTCTGTTTCTCGGTTCGCATGTTAAAACCTATCATCCCACTGCCATTCAATCTTCTTAAAAAAATGAACAACATCATCAAGAAAACGATATTGGGGTTGTGCCTATTCCCCGCCGCCATGCAGGCATTCAGCCAGACCGGCGAAAAAGAGGCATTAAAGGTCAATCTGAACCAGGACGGAAGCCATTTTGTGCAGGCTACCATGCTCAACCAGGTTTGGTTGCGATATGACCAGAGCCAGCCGGGAACGCTGATGCAGGGCGTTTCTGCCCCAAATACCTTTGACATTGGGTTACGCCGTACCCGTTTTCAGTTATTCGGGCAAATCAACGACCGTGTTTTTGTGTATTTCCAGTTTGGGCAGAATAACTTCAACGCCCAGTCGCAATACGCCGGAAGCCGAAAAGTCGCAGCCTTTTTCCACGATGCGGTCTGCGAATACAAAGCCTCCAATGGTAATCAGCTAAAGCTGGGCGCGGGTCTGACCATCGCCAATGGCCTTTCGCGTTTTTCTCAGCCTTCGATTGGCACCATCATGACTATGGATGTCCCTGTATTTGCCCAGGCCACTGTGGACCAGACCGATCAGTTCAGCCGCAAGTTATCCGTTTATGCCCGGGGTCAGATTTCGAAGCTCGATTACCGTTTCTCGCTGAGCGACCCCTTCCCTATTACCACCAACGGACAAACATTACCGGCTCTGAGCAGCCATTCCACCTTTGCCCAGAAGGGAAGACACCTCCAGTTGCAAGGCTACCTGATGTGGCAGTTTCTGGAACATGAAGGACATACAACGCCGTACATGACCGGAACCTACCTGGGTAAGAAGAAGGTGTTTAACGTGGCTGTCGGCGCCATACATCAGCGCAACGCGATGTGGCGCAGCAGTGGTGCGGATACGCTGTATCAGGACATGAACCTGTTTTGTGCAGAATCCTATCTGGATATGCCACTGAACAAGGAAAAAGGTACCGCAATTTCGGCCTATGCCGGAGCATTTATCACCCAATATGGCAAGGATTATTTGCGCTTCAACGGCATCATGAATCCGGCAAGCGGCAGTTCCCTGACGAGCCTGGCCAAGGATGCCGGATCGCAGTTCGGAAACGCCTATCCGATGTTTGGGAGCGGGAAAGTGCTCTATGCCCAGACAGGGTACCTGCTTCCCTCAAAAGTGCATTTAGGCACTGGAAGACTGATGCCCTATGCTTCAGCAACGCTGGCCCGTTTTGACCGCCTCCAGTCAAAGCCCTGCAATACCTTCAATGCAGGCATCAATTGGCTGCTGCAGGGTCATAAAGCCAAAATTACCCTTGATTATCAAAACCGACCCGGATATCTGGTACACGCCGACGGCAACGTGGAATCCGGTGCAAGACGTTCAGCCGTGACCATGCAATACCAAATCTTTTTCTAAAACAAAAACAACCCAAATTCTATGAAAGCCACTCATAACACCATGCCCAAGGACGGATTGTCCGGGCTGAAAGAAAACCTGAGCCAGGATGCGCTGAGCGGATTCCTGGTATTCCTGCTGGCCCTGCCCTTAAGTCTGGGAATTGCCCGGGCCAGCGATTTCCCGCCCATCATGGGACTGATAACCGCCATGGTCGGCGGCCTGTTTGTTTCCTTTTTTGCAGGTTCGCGCCTGACCATCAAAGGACCTGCGGCAGGATTGATTGTAATCGTTGCCGGTGCGGTGGCCGAACTTGGCCACGGCGATGTGAATCTGGGCTGGAAGTACGCCCTCGGAGCGGTAGTGGTAGCCGGCGCCATTCAGATGCTGTTCGGACTAATACGCCTGGGTTCTCTGGTGGATTTCTTTCCCCTGAGTGCTGTTCA
>JAGWYC010000117.1 GCA_018969565.1 Bacteroidota bacterium
CATTGAATGCCCAAAACCAGACCGAAGCAAGCAAAGGAACTGATGGGCAGCAGCAGGAAGCGCAACATCTTTTGAACATCAGCCCGGTAACGGAACACGATATAGGGTATGATGGCCGCTCCAAGTAAAAATCCGGTGGAATAAACCAGACTTGCGCCCGCTGCACATAGCATGCCCTGAAGCCATTGTTCCTCTTTGAGATAGTACAGGCACATGACAACCACCAAGGCAAACAAGGCAATAGGGAAGGCGGCCTGGAAATAAACCGCCCCGGGCCAACTGGCTGTGAGGAACAACAGCAGTTTGCCATTGTTGCCTAAACTGCGGAAGACTTTGTTCCACAGGAAACTCAGGAATAACAGAAATGCAGATTGTACAATGACCTGAGCCGCTGCCGCTGCGCTGAGCCCCATTTCTTGCAACAACCGGATTAGCGCAGGAAAGCCCGGCATCCAGCCGCAATTCCCGCACAGGGCTGTATGATTCGCTGCGTAATCGGGGAAGCGCGTCCAGCATGGAAATGCTTCATAGCCATGTTGCGCGATGGCCAAATAATGACCGCTATCCCAGCGAACCCAAAGTTCCGGTTTCAGAAATTGCCATCCCAGCTCAGGATAGCCAAAGAACAAAAGAAGTTTTCCGCTCAGGAATGCTGCGATAACCCATAACACGCCGGGAAGTGACTTCCCCGGGTTCATGCCTGGCCCAGCTTACGGATTTCCTGATCTACAAACTGAAATAAACTCTTCACATAGGCCTCGCCAAAGCCGAATCGAATTCCACCTGTTTGGTAGATTTCCGGGATGCTGCGTGTGTAGCCCAGTTTCAGGGCTTCCTTGTATGCCTGTAAACCCTGCTGACGATGTTCTATGACCTGTTTCCAGATGCCGATGGCACCCAACTGGGCCATTCCGTATTCGATATAATAGAAGGGAACTTCGAAAATATGCAACTGTCTGTGCCATCCCCAGGCCAAGGCATCTTCATAACCGGAATAATCCACCAGACCGGTTCCGAATTCCCGGTTGATGCGCACCCAGGCTTCCTTGCGATCATCATGGCTGTGGTTTGGATGCTCGTAAATCCAGTGTTGGAACTTGTCCACGATGGCAATCCAGGGCAATGTCTGAATGATGCCTTCCAATTGCTCACGCTTGGCGCGGATATGGTCTTCGCGATTGTCGAAATAAACATCCCAATGTTCCATGCTGAGCAATTCCATACTCATGCTGGCAAGTTCTGCCACTTCACTCGGGGTATTCTTAAAAGCGTGAAGACGCAGCGATGAACTCAGAAAGGAATGCACCGCATGGCCGGCTTCATGCACCAGGGTTTCGACATCGCGCATTTTACCGCTGGCATTCATGAAAATAAATGGAACATTGCGCTCAGCCAAGGGATAGTTGTATCCGCCGGGGGCCTTGCCTTTGCGGCTTTCCAGATCGAGCAGGTTCAGTTGCTTCATTTCCGCCAGGCATTCGCCAAAAAACGGGTCCGTTTGTTCCAGGCATCGGATACCGCGGTCGAGCAGTTCAGCCCCGTCCCGGAAAGGTTTCAAAGCAGGCTTCTGTTCAGGGTCCACGGCTAAATCCCAGGGCCGCAATTCATCTACATCCAGCAAATTCATCCTTTGCTGGTATTGCTTGCGCAGCATGGGAACCACCACAGTGGCTATGGCTTCGTGAAACTGGAAACAGTCTTCAGGGGTATAGTCAAAGCGTCCAAGCGCCTTGAACATATAGTCACGGAAATTACGGAATCCCGCATTCAGCGCCACCTGATGCCTTTTTTGCACCATCTCAGTAAACAAGGCATCCAATTGCTCCACGTCCTGCATACGACGCTCGTGCAGCAAGGTCCACACTGTTTCCCGTACTGTTCTGTCGGGATCCTGCAGGAAGATGGCAGCCTGCTCCATGGTGTATTCCTTGCCCTTGTATTGAATACTCAGCGCGCCCTGAATCGAAGCGTATTGCTGCGCCAGAGTTTGCAGTTCCGCCTGAAGGGGCACGTTTTCTTCCCGGAATAATTCCACAGCGCTGCGCAGGCTTCGGAAATAAATGCGATAGGCATCATCTTCCGCTTCCAGCGCCGCAGTTTCAGAACAAGAAATGATTTTCTTGTTCAATGCATCTTCAGCGGGCGCAATATGCGGCTGTATGTTTTGAACAAATTCCAGGTAAGAAGCCTCGGCAGCCTTATCGGTAGTATCGCAGGTCATGCGGATATAACGCCAGGCCAGGTCTTCGCTGACCACGCTTTCCAGTTCACTGGTATGCTCTAATAAAACCCGGAAATCATCCACGCCCTTCACAGGACGGGAACTCAGTGATTCATAGTAGGGTTTCAGGTCATCCCAACTTCGGATCACCAGCGACTGAGGCAGAAATTTGCGTTCTGACATGGGTTAGCTGCCCATTTTTCTCGGGGTACTCGTTTTGCTCTTGCCTCCGGCAGGGCCTTTGGGTGCTGCAACTTTAGCGCCCTGAGGATGGAAATTCTTGGAAGGCGCTTTAGCTTTTGACTTATCTTCAGTAGTAGTAGAATCGGCTTCAGCACTTTCAGTTTCTGTTTCAGATTCCTCTTTGCTGAAATCTACCAGGCCTTTCAGCAAGCGATACCAACCCGCGATTTTCTTGATGTCAGAAACATAAACCCGCTCGCGGTCGTATTCAGGCAGCACCTGAGCCATGAAGGTCTTCAGACCCTCATTGTCGGTCTTGGCATCAGGAATGGCTGTTCCTGCCGCTTCTGCCGCTTCTATATTGCGGAACACCTGCGTCAGTCGCACATCATCGCCTGAGGTGAAGATGGCAATGTCCGCCAAAACGGAAATTTTCTGCTGCATGGTGGTGCCAAAGCGCTTTTTGCCGGCGTCTATAGTTTCTACAATCAGTCCGGATTTGTTGCGACCTATCACCTGATGAAGGCCACCCACACCGGATATTGCCACGATATCCTTTAGTTCCATTGCTGCAAAAATCGAAGAATATTGTGAATGATGCACCAACTGCTCCACAGGTTTTAACAAATGGTCTGCTGGAACCCTTTTTTAAACACCCACAAAAAGTGTCTTTCTGCGCCCTTCATGCTAATTTCGCCCACATGGAAACAGTGGTCAGCGGCATCAGGCCCACCGGTATGCTGCATATTGGTAATTATTTCGGCGCTGTGCGCAACTTTATCCAACTGCAGGAATCGTATCCTTGTTTTTTCTTCATAGCCGACTTCCATTCGCTGACCACCCATCCGACTCCGGGCGACCTGCACGGCAGCGTGAAACGTGTGCTGGCAGAATACCTTGCCGCAGGTCTGGATCCTGAAAAGTCCACCTTGTACCTGCAAAGCGATGTTCCCGAGGTTACGGAACTGTACCTGTATTTGAACATGAATGCCTATCTGGGTGAACTGGAACGTGTTTCTTCCTTTAAAGAAAAAGCGCGCAGCCAGCCCGATAACATCAATGCCGGCCTGTTGACTTATCCGGTACTCATGGCTGCCGACATCTTGCTGCACAAGGGAACCCGTGTTCCTGTAGGCAAGGACCAGGAACAGCATCTGGAAATGGCCCGCACTTTTGGCAATCGCTTCAACAGATTGTATCAGGCGGAAATTTTCCCTGAGCCGCAGGCATTTTCTGAAACTAAAGAACTGGTGAAAGTTCCCGGGCTGACAGGTGCCGGCAAAATGAGCAAGAGTGCAGGCGAAGCAGATTGTATTTACCTGGCAGATCCTGCAGATTCCCTCAATAAGAAAATCATGCGTGCCAAGACCGATTCCGGTCCTGCTGCGCCCGGTGAACAACCCTCTCAGGCGGTGCAAAACCTGTTCGACCTGATGCACCTGGTGTGCAGCAGCGAAGTATGCGCGCATTATCGCGAAACCTACAACTTGGGTACGATTCGCTACGGCGACATGAAGAAGCAACTGGCCGAAGATATGGAGCGATTTATTGCACCCTGGAGGGAGAAAATAAGCGACATTCTTGCTGATGATGCCCTTTTGGCCCGAACAGCGGCACTCGGCGCCGAAAAAGCCCGTGCCAGCGCAGCCGCTACATTGCAGGAAGTGCGCAGCCTGATAGGCTTCCGGAAGTTTTATTGAGCGTCGCAAAGCCGCCGGAAACAGCCTCATTCACACGCTTTCTTTTCCACATAGCGCAGTCAACTTCATTCCCTTTGGTATAATTGCACCATGGCCATGCATATTGCTGTCGCAGGGAACATAGGTGCGGGCAAAACTACCCTAACCCAGATGCTTGCCCGCCATTATGGCTGGGAAATGCAGTTGGAAGACATGGATGAAAATCCATACATCAACGATTTTTACGATGACATGCAACGCTGGAGTTTTAATCTCCAGGTGTATTTCCTCACCGTGCGCTGGAACAATATCCAAAACATTCGAAAAGGGGAGAAGAGTGTCATACAGGACAGAACTATCTATGAAGATGCCTACATCTTCGCACCTAACCTGCACGCCATGGGTTTGATGAGCACACGCGATTTCGACAATTATTCCCGCTTGTTTAGTGCCATCAACCAGAATCTTCAGCAGCCGGACCTGCTCATTTACCTGCGCGCCAGCATCCCGAAGCTGGTAAGTAATATCCAGCAGCGTGGCAGGGAGTATGAAGAGGCCATCCGACTGGATTATCTCAAAAGACTCAACGAACGCTACGAAGCCTGGATCAGTTCCTATACCGGCAAGATGATTATTGTGAACATTGATGAACTGGATTATCAGGAAAACCCCGAACATGCCAACCACATGATCATGCAGGTGGAAGCAGCCCTGCACGGCTTGTTCTGATCAGGCTTCATGACCCTCAATACGAATCATTACTTCAGCGACCTCCAGGTGCGTCCCGATGACCTGGATATGTTCCGCCATGTGCACAGCAGTCGCTACATGGACTATGTGCTGGCCGCACGCTACGAACAGATGGAACGCTGCTACGGCTGCTCCATGGAATTCTTCCTGGAACAAGGTCTGGCCTGGGTTATCAGAAAAACGCAACTCGAATTCAAACGTCCGCTCTTGCTCGGCGATGCCATGCGGGTGGAAACCTGGATTCACGGCTTAGACAGCCATACCGCAGAAATTCATTTTCGCATACTCCGCAAACGGGATGGGAAGGTTTCCTGCGAAGGCAGCTTTCACTACGCCCTGATGGATACCGGTTCCGGTAAAGCCATACGCATTCCCGATTGGGTGATTGAGCGCTACAGCATCAGGGATTAACAGCAGGCTTTTTACAAGGCTTTGCCTGCCTGAATTAATTATGTTTGCAACCGTTTTCACAACATGGATAAACGCGCAAAACTTCAGGAGAAAAGAGCACAGGCACTGCTTGGTGGCGGCGAAGACCGAATTGCAGCCCAGCATAAACGCGGAAAACTTACGGCCCGCGAACGCATTCAGTTGCTGCTCGATGAAGGCTCCTTTCAGGAAATAGGTGCCTTTGTTTCTCACCGAAGTGTTGACTTTGGCATGGATAAGCAGATTATCCCCGGAGATGGAGTAGTCACAGGCTACGGACGTATTCAGGGCCGTCTGGTTTATCTGTTCAGTCAGGATTTTACCGTCTTTGGAGGCTCCCTCAGCGAAACCCATGCCCAGAAAATATGCAGGGTTATGGATCTGGCCATGGAAAACGGCGCACCGCTTATTGGTCTGAACGACAGTGGCGGAGCACGTATTCAGGAAGGTGTAGTTTCGCTCGGCGGCTATGCGGATATTTTCTACAGAAACGTGCAGGCTTCCGGAGTAATCCCCCAATTATCAGCCATAATGGGGCCCTGTGCCGGAGGCGCGGTGTATTCACCGGCCTTGACCGACTTCATCCTCATGGTGGAGCATACCAGCTACATGTTCGTAACCGGTCCCAACGTAGTGAAAACGGTGACCAATGAAGAAGTAAGCAGCGAGGACCTGGGTGGCGCTTCAGTACACAGCACCAAAAGCGGGGTTGCCCATTTCGCCTCAGCCAACGAAGCAGAAGCCATTCGCACGCTGCGCAATATCCTTTCTTATATTCCCCAGAACTGCGAAGAACAAGCTCCTGCGTTGCCTTATCAGCCGGCAGCCTCTGAAATCCGCGATGCGCTGAAAAATATCGTTCCTGACCATCCCAACCAACCTTACGACATGCGC
>JAGWYC010000118.1 GCA_018969565.1 Bacteroidota bacterium
GGAGTTGAGTACCAGCGTTCCGTTTTCCCAGCGAAGTTCCAGGCCGGGGTTTCGTTCTGAAGTAAACCCAAGTTCCCGGATAGGCCACAAATGGCTGAGCAATCGCTTCCATCCCGCTTTTACCATGCCGCAATTTGTCGCATTTTTGCCATTCATGTTGCTGCCAGAAGCTTTTCCGGGAATCATTTTAGCCAGTCGTTCTCCCAGACGCCGAACTTTATTCAGTGAAACCGGCTTTGACGTGAGCATCTGCGATTTGGATGCGGATGAATCCTTCCCGGCTCACTTAAAAGATGCCGAAGTGGCAGAATACCTGGCCTGGAAAAAGGCGCATTCTTTCCACGGAGATTATTCAGGCCGTGTGCTGGTCTGTGCCGATACCATCGTAGTGCATGAACATAAGGTGCTGAACAAGCCGGTGGACGAAACGGAAGCCTTTTCCATGCTCAGCCGTCTGTCTGGTTCTGAGCATCGTGTATTTACCGGGGTATGCATGAAATATGGCGAGCGCGAACGGGTATTTCACGAAGTGACCGAAGTGCATTTCCGGAGCATGAGTGAACAAGAAATCCGCTTCTATATCAGCAACTTCAAACCCTTTGACAAGGCAGGTTCCTACGGTATTCAGGACTGGCTGGGCTATACCTGTGTTACCCGGGTCAATGGTTGTTTTTACAATGTGATGGGTTTTCCAATGTCGCGTTTTTACCGCGAGCTGAAGGAGTTCCTGAGCGATGCTCAGTAAAGACTCTGGCGCTTCATTAGAAAGGGAAGCAACACCTGCCGGAAGTCATCGGCGGCATCAACAGGGATGAAGTCTATTTTGTACTGACGACAGCGGGTCTGCAGCTCCAGAACCTGTTTGCTCATGGCTTCCCGGTATGCCTCGCGGAACTCCGCCGGCTCCAGCTTGATTTCGCTTCCGTCTTCGGCATCAACAAAGCGATAGGCCTTATTGTCAAAACGCAGTTCCAGTTCCGTTCTGCGGTCGGTAACATGGAACAGGATGACTTCATTCTGCCCGTGCTTCAGGTGTTGCAGGCTTTTGAACAGCAGTTCCGGATCTTCGGCGGTAAACATATCGCTGAACAGCACAATCAGGCTTCGGCGATGTTGCCGGTCGGCAATGTCGTGCAGTATTTTTGCCGGGGAAGACCCTCGCTGCACCGTTTCCTGTACCAGGTTTTTGTGTAGTGTATGCAGCATGAGGTCAAAATGCGCGGAGGTGCTTTTAATGTCCGTTTCCTCGATAATTTTGTCGGCAAACAGACTCAGTCCGAAGGCATCACGCTGCTTGCGCAGCATGAGCATGATGGCAGCCGCTGCCAGGATCGAGAACTTTGCCTTAGGTGCGTTGTCTCCGGTGTACATGCTTCCGGAAACGTCCACCACCAGACGACATCGCAGGTTGGTTTCTTCCTGGAAGCGCTTGATAAACAGGCGGTCGGTTCGGCCAAATAACTTCCAGTCGAGGTAGCGCACCGATTCCCCCGGATTGTACGGGCGGTGTTCGGCAAATTCCACAGAAAACCCGTGAAAAGGACTGCGGTGCAATCCGTTGATGAATCCTTCTACTACCTGACGGGCAAGCAGTTCCAGATTGCGGAAATCCTGAATTTCGGCCAGCAGCATCGCGCTATGGAAATAAAAAAGCCGAGGACAGGCCCCGGCTTTTCATGAATACCATCATCAGGCCATCTGTGCCTGTAGCTTCTCAGCCAGGGCGCCCTTGGATACTACGCCCACAACCTTGTCCACTACTTGACCACCCTTGAAGATGAGCAGGGTAGGGATACTGCGGATGCCGTATTGCATAGCGGTGTTCGGGTTGGCGTCCACGTCCATCTTACCGATGACCGCCTTGCCGTCAAAGTCGTTGGAAAGTTCTTCCACTACCGGAGCAATCATCCGGCAGGGACCGCACCAAACGGCCCAGAAATCTACCAATACCGGCTTGTCTGAATTCAGGACCAGTTCGCTGAAGTTCTTATCTGTTATCTCTTTTGCCATAGTTAATTGTATTTTTTATTTATCAAACCTCGCTCCAAAGATATCCATACTGACAATTTGTTCCGACCGGGATTTGCACATCGTGGGTAAAACTCCGGTTAATTTGCAGTTGTCATGCACGACCATGCATATCATCACCACCATCATGTCATGCCTCAACAGCAGAGCAAGGTATTTCTGGCAGGAGTGCTAATAAATCTGGGATTTGTGGGCATCGAGGCCCTTGCGGCCCAATGGTCGGGTTCTTTAGCCCTGTGGAGCGATGCCGCGCATAACCTCAGCGATGTGTTCGGACTGCTGATTTCGCTGTTCGCCTTCCGGCTGAGCTCAGGGAAACAACACCAATCCTACACTTATGGTTACGCCAAGTCCACCGTGCTGGCAGGACTGCTGAACAGTCTGCTGCTTTTACTGATGGTGGTATTGCTCCTGCGCGCGGCCATCTTCCGCTTTGACCACATTGAAGAAATCCAGGGCCAATGGGTAGTCATCACTTCTGCAGCGGGCATCCTGGTGAATGGATTCACGGCATGGTTGTTCCTTCGCGATGGCAACCACAGACATGACATCAATGTGCGTGCGGCCTTCCTCCACATGGCCGCCGATGCCTTGGTTTCCCTGGGCGTGCTGATCAGTGGGCTCATCGTTATGTACACCGGCCGGACCTTGGCAGATCCCATCATGGGCATTCTGATTGCGCTGGTGATTCTGTTTGGTACCTATCGCCTGCTGGCGGAAAGTGTGCGCCTGGCCTTGGACGGCATTCCGCACGGCATTGACCCCGAAACGGTGCGCAACGAGGTACTCAAGGTGGAAGGGGTGCAAAACATACACCATCTGCACATCTGGGCCATTGGCAGCATGCGCAATGCCATCACCATGCATGTGTTGCTGAAGGCAGAGGTTGACCGACTGCGCGAGCATGAAATCAAGACAGAACTTCGCCACCGGCTGGAACACCTGAACATACAACACGCCACCATCGAAACGGAGTTTTCGCCCTGTGCAGAGGAGGTGTGTACTGTTGGTTGACCATAGTCGCACCCGGTGGGTTTTGGAGAAGGAATTGGTGGGGTTCGATTCCGCTCACCCACCAGGGTTAGATTCCTGTCGGGACCAATCCTGACATGGTGTACTTCGACCAGCGCCGGCTGACAGTTTTTAGTTACATCTGGCGCGATTTTTCCAAACTGATTCCAAACAGGGCAAAATCGTAACGCACAGGGTCTTCCACGTCGAGGCGTTTCAGATTGGCAGTGAGTTCCAGCGCGGCTTTCCAGTCGGCCTGGGTGCGCTGTAATAAACCGAGTTCCAAGGCAGCGCGCTGTACATGCACATCCAGCGGACAAATCAGCTGCGAAGGCTTTAAGGTATTCCAGATTCCGAAGTCAACACCGTTTGAGTCATTACGCACCATCCAGCGCAGGAACATATTCAGGCGCTTGCAGGCACTGCCTCGCTCGGGCGTGCTGACATGCTTGCGGGTGCGTTCGGGATGTTCTTCGCTGAAGAAATAATGGTGGAAGCCAATCAGGGCGTTCCCGCAATCGGCATCACCGCGGCGCAGTGAGCGGCTGAAGGCCGATTCCAGACTTTCTTCCTTTTGATAATGCAACTTCAGCACGTGAATGAAGTAGAGCAGGTCGGTTTCGTTGAAGGTGCGGTGTACAAAGCCGCGGAATCGCTTCAGGTCGCGGTCGGTATGGTTCAGGATGAAATCGTAAGGCGCCCCGTCCATACCCTCCATAATTCTTGTGGTATTGGCCATGATGGTGACACGCTGTCCCCAGGCCAGCATGGCCGCAAAGAAGGCCGCAATTTCTATGTCTTGTTTCCTGCTGAAGCTGTGCGGAATCAAGATGGGATCATTCTGAATGAAATCCCTGCGGTTATACTGTTCGGCTTTAGCGTCGAGCAGCGCTTTCAGGCGGGATTTGTTCATCTGTAGTAGAAGATATCAGATTATTAATCCATGTAATTTTAAACCCATCATTTATGATTACATGTATCGTGAATGAATTCTTAGCTATGTTTATTCATTCAGCAAATTCAGTCAATTGACTGACAGAATAAACATTTTTAGTATTTCCCTTAAACCGCTTTGAGGGCCTTGCTCAGGTCGTCAATCAGGTCATTCACATGCTCTACACCCACGCTCAGGCGGATGAGGCTGTCGCTGAGTCCGTTGGCGATGCGTTCTTCGCGGGGTATGGAGGCATGAGTCATGGTTGCCGGATGGCCCACCAGGCTTTCCACGCCGCCCAGCGATTCAGCCAGGGAGAACAGTTTGGTATTTTTCAGGAAAGTCATGGCGGCTTCCACCGTGTCTTTAGCCAGGGTGAAAGAAATCATGCCGCCGAAGTCGCGCATTTGTTTCCGTGCAATTTCATGCCCGGGATGGGTTTCCAGTCCGGGCCAGTACACCTTGCCCACCAGTGGATGCTCGGAGAGGTAGGCAGCGATGGCGGCTCCGTTTTCGCAATGTCTTTGCATGCGCAAGTGCAGGGTTTTGATGCCGCGCAGGGCCAGGAAGCAGTCCATGGGGCCGGGTGTGGCGCCGCAGGAGTTCTGGATAAAGGCCAGCCGTTCGCGCAGGCTGTCGCTGTTGGTAATCAGCGCGCCCATCACCAGGTCGGAGTGGCCACCGAGGTATTTGGTCACCGAGTGCATCACGATGTCGGCGCCGAGGCTGATGGGCTGCTGCAGGTAGGGAGAGGCGAAGGTATTGTCCACCACCAGCAGGGCGCCGGCGGCTTTGCTGATTTCCGCCATGGCGGCGATGTCAATAATCTTCAGCAGGGGATTTGTGGGCGTTTCTGCCCAGATGAGCCGGGTTTTGGCGTTTACAGCGGCTTTTACCTTTTCGGGGTTGCCCATATCCACAAAGTGGAAATGGATACCGAAGGGCGCGAATATCTTGGTGAACAAACGGTACGTGCCGCCGTAAAGGTCGTTGGTGGCAATCACTTCGTCGCCGGGTTGTAATAGTTTCATCACTGCGTCCACGGCGCCCATGCCGGTGGAGAAGCAGAGGCCGTTCGCAGCGCCTTCCAGGGCGGCGAGGTTTTGCTGCAGCACATCGCGGGTGGGGTTTTGGGTTCTGGCGTATTCATAGCCTTTGTGTTCGCCGGGAGCGGCCTGCACATAGGTGCTGGTCTGGAAGATGGGGGTCATGATGGCTCCGGTGGACGGATCCGGTTCAATGCCGGCGTGCAGCACTTTGGTTTCGAAATGCATGCGGCAAAGGTACAAATGCGATGATTTACAGCAACTGCTCGAGTGCCGCGGGAAACAGACGGTATTCCAGTTCGTGGATCCGTTGTTTTACGGATTCCAGGTTGTCTTCCGGGCGTATGTCAAACGATTCCTGAAGCAGAATCCGTCCTTCATCGTAGTGTTCATTCACCAGGTGTACCGTTACGCCGTGACGGGTTTCTTTATTGTGAAGCACCGCCTTGTGTACATGGTCGCCGAACATGCCTTTTCCCCCGTAGGCGGGCAGCAGGGCAGGGTGGATGTTCACAATTCGGTTTGGATATTGTTTTACCAGTCTTGCCGGGAACAGCCATAGGAAACCGGCCAGCGCGATGATATCGGGGGAGTATGTGTCCAGGGCGGTTTCCAGAAAGCCGGGTTCCTGCATCTGTGCGCGGTTAAACAGCACCACGGGGATATTGACGGCGCTTGCCTTTTCAATGATGCCTGCTTCCGGGTTATTGCAGAACACCGCCACCACCCGTGCTTTGCTGCCGCTGTTGAAGTGCGCTGCCAGGTTCATGGCATTACTGCCATTTCCTGAGGCGAAGACAACGATGTTTTTCATGGAGTGGTGCTGAGGCTTGTACCGGAGAACCCGAATCCGGAGGCAATCAGGTCAAACATCCGGTAATAAGGTGTATTCGGAATTTCAGGTGCTTCCAGAAATCCTTCCAGCCATACACTTCGTTCGCCGGCCCCATCCCGGAACAAGAAACGCCTGAAAGGGCCTCGCTGCCATTGACCGCTGATGGTCCACCAGCCTCGCCAGCCGGGTATTTTGT
>JAGWYC010000119.1 GCA_018969565.1 Bacteroidota bacterium
CGGACAACATACAAGACACAATGACCTTTTCCGAATTTAAGGCAGAGATCATTCGCGATTTCAAAGTTGCCTTTCAAAGCCGACAGGCCAGTCTGATTGGCCGCAAGGAGGTATTAACGGGCAAGGCGAAATTTGGCATTTTCGGCGATGGAAAGGAACTGGCACAAATAGCCATGGCCAAGGCATTCCGTCATGGGGATTTTCGCAGTGGTTATTACCGGGACCAGACCTTCATGTTTGCTACCGGCATGAGCAACATCAAGGCATTTTTCGCCCAACTGTATGCACACCCCTCGGTGGATGCCGAACCCGCTTCTGCGGGTCGCAGCATGAATGGCCATTTCGGAACACGACTGCTGGATGAACATGGAAACTGGCTGCCTCAAACCGACCGCTTCAATTCCTCTGCTGATATTTCACCTACAGGAAGTCAGATGCCACGACTGCTCGGTCTGGCGCTGGCCTCGAAAATCTACCGGGAAAACACCGCCTTACATGGCGCCACACAATTCAGCAATAAGGGTAACGAAATCGCATTTGGCACGATTGGCAATGCCAGCACCTCAGAAGGTATGTTCTGGGAAGTGATGAATGCCGCTGCCGTGATGCAGGTGCCCATGGCCATTTCCGTTTGGGACGATGGCTACGGTATCTCTGTTCCGGCCAGATTCCAGACTGCCAAAGAGAATATCAGTGCACTGATGGCCGGATTCCAGACCAATAAGGAAGGTAAAGCCATGGAACTATTCACTGCCAAAGGCTGGGATTATGTTGCCTTGTGCGAAACCTATCGCGAGGCCGCAAATGTTTGCCGCGAACAACATACCCCCGTGTTGGTGCACATTACCGAAATGACCCAGCCCCAGGGGCACAGCACCAGCGGCAGCCATGAGCGCTACAAAAGCAAGGAGCGCCTCGAGTGGGAACAGGAATTTGATTGCATTCGCCAGTTTAAACTTTGGATTGTTGCCAACAACATTGCCTCCGAAGAAGAACTCAACGCCCTGGAGGAAACCTATACCGCTGAAGTGCGCGCCTGGCAAAAGGAAGCCTGGTCTGAATTTCAGGCGGAAATAAAAACAGACCTCAACGCCTGTTGTGCTGCCTTAGATGCCGCTGCACTGCAAACAAATGATGCTGCTTCTCTGCAGGGTATTTCAGCCCGCCTGAAGGCTATCGGAGAACCTTTATTAAAAGATATTGGCAATGCCATTCACGAAGCACTGCGCTTGACCCTGCATGAGGATGAAACGATGCGCGCACCTCTGCTGGCCTTCTGCCAAGACTTCTTCCAAAGCAACGCAGCACGCTACAGTTCTCATCTGCACAGCACTTCAAAGCACAACGTATTTCAGGTACACCACGAACCGGCTTTGTACGACGCAGATTCACCCATGAAAGATGGACGCGAAATTCTGCAGGCCTGCTTCGATGCCAATCTGGAGCGCGACCCAAGGGTATTTGCTTTTGGTGAAGACCTGGGAAAGATTGGCGATGTAAACCAGGGCTTTGCAGGCTTACAAGAAAAATACGGCGAATTGCGTGTTGGAGACCGCGGCATCCGCGAAGCCAGCATTATCGGCGAAGGTATTGGTTGCGCCTTGCGCGGACTAAGACCCATTGCCGAGATACAATACCTGGACTATTTGCTGTACGCACTGCAAATCATGAGCGATGACATTGCAACCTTGCAGTACCGCACCAGAGGCGGACAAAAAGCGCCCGTCATCATCAGAACCAGGGGCCATCGTCTGGAAGGAATCTGGCACAGCGGATCGCCCATGGGTATGATTGTGCATGCGGTGCGTGGCATGCATGTATGTGTTCCGCGCAATATGACCCAGGCGGCAGGCATGTACAACACCTTACTTCAGTGTGATGAACCTGCCTTGGTAGTGGAGTGTCTGAACGGATACCGCCTGAAAGAGAAACTACCTGCAAATATGGGTAGTTTCACGGTGTCCCTGGGCATTCCCGAGGTAATTCGCGAAGGTTCTGATATTACCATTGTTACTTACGGAAGCTGCTGCAGGATTGCTGTTGAAGCGGCTGAGTTGCTTTCAGAGGCAGGAATTGATGTAGAAATCATTGATGTTCAGACCTTGTTGCCCTTCGACCTGAATCACAGCATCACGAAGCGACTGCAGGAAACAAACCGAGTTTTGTTCCTTGACGAAGATGTGCCCGGTGGAGCTACTGCTTATATGATGCAACAAGTTTTAGAAGTTCAGGGCGCATACCAATACCTTGACAGCGCACCTTCAACCCTGACCGCCAAGGCCCATCGTCCTGCTTATGGAAGCGACGGTGATTACTTCAGCAAGCCCAGCGCGGATGATGTATTCACTGCGGTGTATCAAATCATGCACGAAGCCGACCCAAAACGTTTCCCGGCCTATTTCTGATTGAAGAGAGATGATACATCAATAAAAAAGGCGCTTTCCAGCGCCTTTTTTATTGATATTCAGGTTATGATTAATAATCAAAGGTATAGCCCGTTTCCGTGGGGTTTACACACATCACGGGAACGTGTTCGCTTTCGTTTACAAGCTGCTGTGCCAAGGTTCCGATGGTCATGCTTACAATGCTCGTTTCCGGCTGCGTCATAATTACAATCAGGTCGGCCTCAATGGCATTGGCGTAGGTAAGCGTTTCTGATGCGAAGTTTTCGAAGATTTTGTCTTCGATTTCGCGGCTTACATAACGTACACCCTGAGCGGCAATCATGGATTCCACCTGATGGATATTGGCTTTGATTTTCACCTTCAGGAATTCATCGTTGCTGTTGTCGTAAATGATGTGAATGGTAGAATCGAATTTCTTGGCTACGTGGATAGCCCAGCCCACTTTTTGCTTTGACTCCAGGCTGAGGTCAATGGGCAATACAATTTTCTTATATCCTTCACCAAAAGGCTTGGCCTTAATAACAATAACCGGCACCTTGGAAAGCTGAATGACGCGTGAGGCATTGGAACCGATAAAACGTTCCAGACCACTGGCTCCATTGCTGCCCATCATAATGCTGTCAAAATTGCCATCATTCGCAACCTGAGCAATTACTTTATACACTTTGCCCCGTTCCAGGCGCTTGTGCAATTTGAGTCCGGGGTTTTCCCGCTTTATACCCTCAATGATTTTATCCAGCCTTCCGTGGATACCCTCTTCCATCAAGTCATTCTGGCTGCTGGAGAAGATGGATTGAAAGAAATTCTCATCAATAATATGCAGGAGGGTGATTTCATTATTGTACACCCGTGCAATGTTCACGGCATGTTCCAGCGCATTATTGGCGGTATCGGAGAAATCTACCGGCACCAGAATATTGTTGTTGTTTGCTACGCGTATCATGGGTTAAATACAGGGCGAATTTAGGCAATCAGGATTGCATCAATAACACAAAAGGAGGCACAATGACCTCCTTTTGTTATGATTCTTTACGGTTTAATCAGCGAACGTGGTTGATTCGGTGCACGCTGCTGTTTCCATTCTGATTTACACGTATCAGATATAATCCTTCCGCACAGGTACTCAAATCAACAGTGCCAATATTTACTGTTTCATTAAACACAACTGTTTGCAGCAGGCGACCATTCAAGTCAAGAACCTCGACTGTTTTAGTCCCGGGCTGACTTCCCCATTCAACCTGTACTTTATCAAATGCAGGATTGGGATAAACCTTAACATCAGTTACTGCGGCTCCATTGCTAAAGATTTCTTTAGCACCGGACCTCAGGCTGCTGATGCTGATGGTTTTACAGAATGTGGAACTGCAGGCTTTTGTCTGATCCCAGACTGTCAGGCAGATTTTATAAGTTCCCACCGAACCGTATGATTTTGCCGGTGACTTTGAAGTTGCATAAGAACTGTCACCGAAATCCCACATAAAGTACACGGCATTTGAAGTGCTCTTGTTGGTGATATACACCTTACCCTTCACAATGCTGTCCACAATGAAATAAGACTCCAGTTTACATGGGTTACACAGTGGAACTGAAATGGTTTTGCAAATTAACGTATCACAGGAGTTGCAGGTATCAGCTACCTTCAGGCACACAGTATAAGATTTTCCTGTAACATAAGTAGCTGTAACCAGCCTTCCGTTTGCGTAGGTTCCGTTTCCAAGGGACCACACATACTTGCCGCAGTTCTGCAGATTGCCTTCAAAAGAAATTTTATCGCAGTTAATGGTATAGGTGAAATCCGGGGCTTTAAGTCCACAGCAAGGGGTTACTGTAATGGATTTGCAAATGGTGGTGTCACAACCTTTACAGGAGTCAATGATACGCACACACACATTGTAGGTTCCGCGTTTGAAGGTATGAGCAGCAGTCATATCACGCGTGGCGGAAGTGCCATCGCCCCAAGACCAAATTGCCTTTCTGCACCCCAGAACAGGTTGATCCGTATAACGCACCATAAAGGTAGAAGCTGCACATTCCTTAACGGCGCTTGGCCATGTCACCGTGATGCCCATCATGCAATTTTTTGCCGAAGAGTCACAACCAGCAACTACAACTGATTTGCAGATTACTGTATCACATTTATTGCAGGTGTCCGCCATATACAAGCAAACCTGGTAAGTTCCGGCTTTCGCAAAGGTGAAGGAAGTGAAACGACCATATATCATCTGACCGGCGATTGACCACTTATATTTCACACAGTTACCAATAGGTGCTTCGAAATTGTATTTCAGGCAATTGGCTTTATCCATACCCCAGCCAAAAGACAAGGGTATATTGCATGCTTTGGGCGCAATGACAATAATCTTCTTGCAGATGCGCACCGAACAACGACCATTGGGGTGCTTAATGGTGAGACAAACCTCATAAGTGCCCGGTTTGGTAAAATACTTGGCAGGATCTTTTGTAGATGCACCTGTACCATCGCCAAAAGACCAACTGAATGTGGCACCTTTCTCACTGGCTGTTCCAATAAATTTGAAGCCCATGGTTCCCGGGATTCCCTGGAAGGTGAAATTACCCCAGATATTGCAGCGCTCCTCGATCACAACTTTTTTGCAGACCTTCACGAAACAGCGGGTATCCTTTCCGTAAATAGTCACACATACATTATACACCCCTGGTTTGCTATACTGCTTCGTAGGATTCTGACCCTGGCCTTTTGTGCCATCTCCGAAATCCCATACATAACTGTAACCACCTGTGCTGGTAGCACTGAAGCCCACTATGCCATTCGGACTGGTTTTAAAGGTGAAGTTTCCACTAACGGTGCAGGGTTCTGTACGACCGCACTGAATGGTCACTTTCTTACAAACCGTTTCTTTGCAAATGACATTGGTAACCGGATTCTTCCAGGTTGCAGTAACACAAACCTGATAAATACCATCCTTCAGGTAAGCTTTTTTAACGGCCTTATCCGCAGAAGTACTGCCGTCACCAAAAGACCAGCTATAAGTAGTGCCTGTTTGATTAGAAGACGCTTCAAACACCACATTCCTGCAATCTACTTTGAAGGCAAAATCAGGCTTCAACAAGCAGGCGGAATCCGCAGCGCAGCCATTAATAGTAACTGTTTTGCAGATGATGGTATCGCAATTCCTGCAACTGTCAACCACCTTGAGACAAACGGTGTACGTACCTGTACTTGGATACTTGTACGTAATTTGTTGTCCGGCAGCATAAGTTCCGTTACCAAGACTCCACTTGTACATTGGGCAGGTACGCGTTGATGGAGAAATCCCCGACGCGATCAGGGTGCGACATTCCACCTTGAAGGTGAAGTTTGCCATGTCTGCGCAACCCTTCGCGGTTTGGGCAGTGCCGGTTTTGGGCATGAACAGCACTGACAACATGGTCAGCATCGCTATTCTCAATCCCTGGTAAATTCTTTTCATACGTTATGCGTTAGGTATCTGTTTAGATTCGTTAGTGGTCTTAAAGTTTAATTAACACATTTTTTTCGGTATTGCCGTTTAAATCAGTGACTACGACCAGATAACGACCTGCTGCCAACTGCCCGGTATGGATAACAGCTCCTGATCCGGACAAGTGTATAGGAACGCTTAAAGCTCTTCCATA
>JAGWYC010000120.1 GCA_018969565.1 Bacteroidota bacterium
GGTGCAAAACGTGGACCTGGTGTTCTGGAGTTCTTTTCCCAGAGTGTCCCTGAAACTGGAGCAGGTGGTGGTGGGCGAAAGCGAACCGGTTACCGGTGAACCGCTGCTGCGCTGTCAGTCGCTCATGGTTTCCTTCCATCCCATTGAACTGCTCCAGGGAAATTACCGCATTCTGGCACTGCACATGGAACAGGGATTCCTCAATATCGCCGAACGTGGCAAGGCTGTGAACTACGACATCCTGAAAACAGATTCGGGCAGCACGGGAGGCGGAAGCACCAACCTGGACCTTCAGCAGGTGAGCCTGAATCAGGTACGGGTGAAATACCGGGAACTGGCCGGAGAAACCACCATTGACCTCAACCTGAATGAGTTTGTCGGAAAAGGAGCCTTCATGTCCAGTGACTTTTCTGCGGAAGTGCAGGCTTCAGGACGCTGTGAGTTGCTGGAAATTGCCGGACTTCAATATCTTAAATCCAAAGCACTGGGTCTGAACGCCCGGTTGAATGTGCAGGATGGAAACCGTTTCCGCTTCAATAATGCCGCGCTTCACTTCGACAAGGCCGGTTTCCTGGTGAACGGGTCAATGATTACAGGCAAAGAGCAAACTATGCTGGACCTGAACGTGAAAGGCAACAAGATGACCATTGCTGACCTGCTGGGTGTGCTTCCGCTTTCATGGACGGCGGCGGTGCGCGATTTCAAAAGCACGGGTGAAATCAGCTTCGAAGGACTGGTAAAAGGCGCTGCCGGCTCCGGAGCCATCCCCAAAATTTCAGCTAATGTAAAACTGAACAAGGCTGCGCTCATACCCCCCGGTTCACCGGTCAGCATCAGCGATATCAATGGTCAGGCGAGGGTGGAAAACCGCAGCGATGCACCGGATATTTTTGACCTGAGCGTGAACCCTTTATCGTTTAAGCCGGGAAAAGGCAGTTTCCAGGGGGATTTGATGATGCTGAACCTCAGCGATCCGCACTTGGAATCGCACCTGAACGGCACCCTCGAATTGTCCGATTTGCCGGCCCTCACTTCAATGCAGGGCGTAGAGGCCGGTGGTTCCTTGCTGGTGAATATGAGCCTGAGGGGCAAAACTGCAGATTTCGGCAGGAATATCGGCGCTGTTCAGGCAGGTGGAACCGTGCAACTGCGTCAGGCTATGTGGCGGCAAGCATCCAAAAATATTGACATCCGTCAGGCCATAGGTATCTGTGATATAGACCCCTCCAACCTCTCGCTGCACCATTGTGAGGCCCTCATTTCAGGACAGGATGTGCGCTTCAGCGGCAGCATGCCCGGCTTCTGGCCCTATCTGTTCCGCGATTCCGGGCATCTGGAACTGCACGGGATTCTGGAGGCGGATAAACTGAACCTGGAACCGTTCATCGTAACAGAAAGTCCCGCGAAGCCCGCCGGAGCCTCCGATTCCTATATCCTGCCGGATGATATGGATCTGGATGTTTCCGTGCGCATCGGAAATCTGGTGTATAAGAAGTTTGAAGCCCGGGCCATCAACGGCATCGCCACCTTTCGCCGGGGAAGGCTGCGCCTGAGCAACCTGAATATGCAAACGCTCGACGGCTCCCTGCAACTGAACGGCAGCTTCAACAAAGACGACAAAGGCTATATCTGCAAAACCGCCTTCAAAGGGACCGATATTAATATATCGAAATTGTTCAATGCCCTGGATAATTTCGGGCAGCAGGATCTTACGGATAAGAATCTGGAAGGAAGAGCCAACTTCAACGGCGAAGCCATGATTCCCTTTGACCCGGCCCTGAAGGTGATTCCCAAAGAATTATATACCTACGCCGACCTTGAAATCAATGGTGGAGTGCTGCGGAATTATGAGCCGCTGATGTCGCTGTCCTCGTATGTTAAGGTCGAAGAACTCAAGGAAATCAAATTTTCCAGCCTCAAAAACAATATTGAAATCGCCGACGAGCAGATCAGGATCCCTTCCATGAACATCAACAACAGCGCCCTAAACATTGAAATTACCGGCACGCACCGCTTTGACAACTACATGGATTACGGCTTCAGGGTGCGCGTGAGCGATGTAATAGCGGCCAAATACGGCTGGCGCAAGAACAACACAGAAGGTCGTTACGAAGACAATGGGTCTAAAGGCATGAGCATCTTTGTGAAGATGGTGGGCTATCCGGATCAGTTGAGCATCACCTACGACCGCCAGAAGGTGAAGTTGCAGATCCAAGAATCAGCCAAAAAGGAAAGGCAGGAACTGCGCGATGCCCTGAAGTCAGAATTCTCCGGAAAGAAGGACGGTGGCAAGTCGCAGAAATCCGGAGAGACCTACGAGTGGATAGAGGATTAGAAAACCCTATTCCAGCATAGCCCAAGCCTCTGGCAGCGCATCAATCAGGCTCATGGCGGTCATGCCCTGTTCGGTTTTGGCGGCGCGAGCCAGTTCAGCAGCACTGCCGTGCAGATACATGCCCAGCGCGGCGGCATCATTCCGCTGATATCCTGAAGCCAGCAAGCCTCCGATGATTCCGGTGAGTACATCGCCGCTGCCCCCTTTCGCCAGTCCGGTATTGCCGCCTGAATGGTAACTCAGGTGCCCTTTACAGTTGGAGTAGATGCTGTAGGCGTCTTTTAAAACGATGCTGCAACATTCGCGCAGGCTGTAGGCGCTGAGCAGGGCGAGCCGCTCCAGGTCATGCTCCCATAAGCCCACCAGCTTCCGGAATTCGCCTGGGTGTGGGCTCAGCAGCGCCCTGTTGTTCATCAGTTTGGGATTAATCTTGTGCTCAGCCAAAAGATTCAGGGCGTCGGCATCCAGCAAGAGGGGTACATCCGGAAAAATCTGCATCAACTCACTGATCATGCTGCCTGTTTTTTCATGCGTGCCCAACCCGGGCCCTGCGGCGATGGCATCTACCGAAGCAGGAAGGAAGTCAGGCAGTTGGCTCACATAATCCAATCCCGCGTGCATGCACATGGCTTCCGGAGCCTGAGTCATCACCGTATTGCGAATGCGCTCCGGCAACATAATCGTGACTAGTCCAACACCTGTGCGCAGGGCAGCCTTTACAGTCATGAGCGCGGCACCCGGTTTTTCCTTGCTGCCTGCCACCACCAGCAAATGCCCGTAGCTGCCCTTATGACTGTGCCGGGGCCGATTGCATTTGAGTTTCTTTATATCTGAGCGGCGGTACCATTCCGGGCGGTCCTGGCCATAGTTGAAAACTGCCTGATTCAGACCAATGGGAATAACCGAAAAATCCACCTTATGCTGCGGCATGAGCAATCCCTCTTTGGGTGCTTCGAACGTGTATGTTTTCGAGGCATGCACAAATTCGTGGGTAGTAATACCATCGGTGTAAAGCCCGGAGGGCATATCCAGGGAAACCAGCTTCGTTCTCCGGTTCATCCAGGTTATGCATTCAGCATATAATCCCTCCGGTGCACGATTCAGTCCGGTGCCAAGCAGCGCATCTACCCACAAAGCATCATCTTCTATCGGTAAATGAAGACAGTTCTCAAGAACATGCAGGCAGTCAGCCCAGTATGAACGGAGCAATTGCTGGTTGAAGAGGTTGTCGGCGCTGTATGTTTCCTGTGGAATAAGGTAACAATGGGTATCGTTGTACCCTCGTTCCAGCAACATGCGACATACAGCCAAGCCATCGCCTCCGTTGTTTCCGGCACCACATAAAATCCGGAAACGAGTTTGATTCGGGAAATCCTTCAGTATTTGGTTCAGGAACAGCCCCGATGCGCGTTCCATGAGGTTCCATGAACGCATGGACTCCTGTTGAATCGTGTATCGGTCAGCCTCTCTGATTTGTTCGGCGTTGAGGATATTCATGTTAATACCAATAGTGATTTAGGACAAACTTCCACGCTGAGCGGCCCCTTGAAATAACCTGCGGGTTCTCCGTCCACGTGGATGGCCGTGCGCTTCACGCCGGCAACCTCAAAACGGGTTCCGCTGAGCACCTGCACACTTGGAGCCTTATGTACTTTTTTAGTGAGCAGCCTGAACCCCACAGAAGGTATGGTTAAGGGGCCTCCCGGCTGGAAAATGAGGGCGTTGATGGTTCCGTCGTCAATGCGGGCGCCGGGCATCAGGGCTACATTATTTCCCCATTGTCCACCATTGGCAAAGCAGATCATCCAGGCGTCGCCCTGCCAGGTGGAATGGGTTTCAGCAACCTGAAATGGTCCGGGTTCCAGCTTCAGATTGCGCACGATGGCCTGAACATAGCCCAGAAGTCCGCGTTTCTTGCGGTCTTTGAAGGCATGACTGATGCGCGCATCATAGCCCAGACCGGCTACATTGGCAAAGAAATGTCCACCGCATACGCCGGTATCTATATTTTTTATCTGGAAGCGCAGCGCCTGTTGCAGGGCTTTCCCGATGTTCATAGGCAGGCCCAGATGCCTTGCCAACCCATTGCCTGAACCCAGGGGGATGATGCCCATGGGAATTCCGGTGTTTTTCAGATAAGCACCAACCAGATTCACGGTTCCGTCTCCGCCACAGGCAAATACCGCTTTCGGTTGTCCGGCAATAGCTGCTTCGAGTTCCTTTTTAAACAATCCGGATTTGTCCAGCGCGATAAATTGGGTTTGATACTCATCGTCTTTCAACAGGCGTCCTGCCAGAGAAATCAATTGGCCGGCTTTGCCGCTGCCTGAGCGGTCATTCAACACAAATACCAGCAAGGACTTATCGGTTGAAGGCATGTTGCAGGATATTAGCGCCCATTTTTAAGGCTTGCTGTCGCACGGTTTCCGGGTCATTATAGGTGCCTGCATCTTCCCAGCCATTGCCCAGGTCACATTCATAATCGTAGAAACATAACAGGCGGCCTTCCCAGATCAGGCCATATCCTTTGGCCGGTTTGCCGTCATGCTCGTGTACCTTGGGTAAACCTGCGGGAAACTGAAACTTCTGATGGTAAATAGCATGACTGAAGGGCAGTTCTACAAAATCAAGCTCAGGAAGAACTTTTTTCATCTGTGGCCTGATAAAGGGATCCATTCCGTAGTTGTCGCAGATATGCAGGAATCCGCCGGCCAGCAGATAATTGCGAAGATTGGCGGCTTCTTCCGCAGAAAAAACCACGTTGCCGTGGCCGGTCATGAACACATAAGGGTATTGCAGTAAATCTGCCGAACCCACATCCACGATGGCTTCTCCTTCGGCCAGTGTAGTACCCAGATTGGCATTGGCGAAGCGCGCCAGGTTGGGCAGGGCCGTGCGCGAGGAATACCAGTCGCCGCCGCCACCGTATTTGAGTCTGGCCAGCCTGATGCTTGCCCCGGCAGAACCGGAAGACCCCGGAGCCAATCCTGCAAGCAATACAAATCCAATCAGATACCAGAGTTTACGCATGATTCAGGAATCAAATTTACACACTACTTAAGCGATAGTTTGACCCCGGCGTAAAAATTGGCGCCCATCACGGGTCCCCAGGCCAGGGCAGCATCAAACCAGGGCAGGTAGGGATTCTCCGTGGAAAGCACCGGTTTTCGATCGCCGGCGCTCAGCAGGTTTTCTCCGCCTATATACCATTCCCAGCCTTTCCATTCTTTGCGTATCTGAGCGTTCCACACTACAAACCAGGGACTGAATCCGGGTCTGCGGAACTGCTCGGGATTGCCCAAGGTCTCGGGAATCCTGCGCGGGGAGTTGATCTGGAAGGTGTTGTTCAGATGCCATTTGCGCCGGTTTTCGAAGTCGGCAACCGCAATAAAGCGATGCGGCGACTGCAAGGGCTGAATCAATCTTCCGGCCAGAAGGGGCTGGACGCTTTGTACCAGGCGGTAGGCGGTTTTCAGTTCCAGCCGCCGCCGGGGTGAAAAAATCCATTCTGCCTGCACCGTACGGGCAAACCCACCGCCGCGCTGAATAAACCAAAGTTGTCCGGGATTAAAATCGCGGTCGGCCAGAATCTGATTGTCAAAGCGGGTTTCGAAATAATCGAGCAGCAGGGTAGAGGCGCGGTCTCTGAACTTAAAGTAGCGGGTATAGCTGGCGCCGAAGTTCCAGCCGCGCTCCTGGTT
>JAGWYC010000121.1 GCA_018969565.1 Bacteroidota bacterium
CAGTATCGTGTGGAATTTCAGGCTTCCTTCCATGAACCCCGCCGGTTCTTCCGGTGGCAATAATCCTGATGATGTAATCGGAGAAGGCGGACCCATGGTAGTTCCCGGGACGTACACTGTGGAAATGAACTTGGTGCAACGTGGTGTGAGCAGCCAACTCGCTGCACCGGTATCTTTCAAAACGGTACACCTGAACCATGCCACCATGCCTGTGCAGGACAAAGAAGCCGTTCTGGCCTTTGCCGAAAAAGTGGCTTCGCTGCAACGCGCCGTGGGCGCTGCCCAGCAGTTTTCCGCGGCCATGAAGGAGCGCATGAGGCTCGCACAAAAAGCCATTCAGCTTTCCAACCGCACGCCCGAAACCCAATTGGCTACTTTGCAGCAAATGCAGCAACGCCTCATTTTGCTGGACGAAGAACTCAATGGCGATGCCAGTCTGTCCCGCAGGGAATTTGAAACCTTACCCGGCATTTCAGGCAGGGTTTCTTCTGTGGTTTATGGGCTGTTCTACATCACCGGAGCGCCAACGCAAACCTGGAAAGACAATTTCGCATATGCAGGAACCTTGTTCAGCCGTTGGCTGGAAAAGCTGGAAACCCTTAATAAGGAATTGCTCGACATGGAAAACCGCCTGGAACAGGACGGCGCACCTTACACTCCGGGCAGATTCCCCCGTTGGAAACCGGAATAAACCGGCAAAAAACCGCATCGACAGGTACCACACATGGATGCCGCTGTATTTTTGGATACGCCCATCAGCCGTCTTCAGGGAATAAGCCCTGAACGGGTGCAGCTCATCCAGAAAGAAATGGAGGTGTTCACCTATGGAGACCTGCTTCAGTATTTTCCCTTCCGCTACGAAGACCGCAGCCGTATCTATACGATATCCGAGTTGCACGAATCGCAGGCAGGCGTAACCCTGCGCGGTATCATCAGCGACATCCGGGTGGCGGGAGGCGGGCGCAGCCAGCGGCTGGTGGCCCGATTCAGCGACAGCAGCGGCGACATCGAACTGGTATGGTTCCAGGGCATTAACTGGATCAGCAAGAACATTTCAGCCGGAGGCGAATACCTCATCTTCGGCAAGCCCCAGCAGTTCGGCAGGAAGTTCAGCATCAGCCACCCGGAACTGGAAAAGATTCAGGACGGTAAGATGCCTGCCAGCAGACAGCATCCGCTCATGGCCGTTTATCCCATGACCGAAGCCATGCGCAGGCGCCGGATGGATCATAAAGCCATTTCCGGTATGGTGAAACAGGTATTGCAGCTTGGAGAACGCAGCATCCCGGAATTCCTGCCACCGGCAGTGATGCAGCAGCACCGGCTGATGTCGAGGGCAGAAGCCTACCGTCATGTGCATGTTCCCTCTGATTTGCTGAAACTGGAAGAAGCCCGGCGCAGGCTCAAGTTTGAAGAATTGTTCCTGCTCCAGTTGCGCATCTTCCGCCTCCGCGGGGTGCAGCAGCGCAGCGTACAGGGCATCCCGTTTCCACATATCGGCGCCTTTTTCAACGATTTCTACGCCCACAGACTGCCCTTTCGGCTCACCGAGGCCCAGAAGCAGGTTTTACGCGAAATACGTAAGGATCTGGGCAGCGGAAGGCAGATGAACCGTCTGCTGCAGGGCGATGTGGGCAGCGGAAAAACCATCGTGGCACTGATGAGCATGCTGATGGCCCTGGACAACGATTGTCAGGCGGCCCTGATGGCGCCCACGGAAATCCTGGCTTACCAGCATTACGAGAGCATCTGCGATATGCTCGGCGACATGAACGTGGAAGTGCGCCTGCTCACCGGTTCCACCACTAAAAAGGCCCGCGAAGAAATCCTGGAAGGACTGGCCGGGGGAAGGGTGCAGATTCTGATTGGAACCCATGCGCTGCTGGAATCGGATGTGCGCTTCCACCGGCTGGGTCTTGTTGTGATTGACGAACAACATCGCTTCGGCGTGGCCCAGCGCAGTAAGTTGTGGGAGAAGGGAAATCCGGTGCCTCATGTAATGGTGATGACCGCCACGCCCATCCCGCGTACCCTGGCCATGACCGCCTACGGCGACTTGGATCATTCGGTCATTAATGAACTCCCTCAGGGAAGGAAACCCATTCGCACCGTACACCGCTACGACCACGAACGGGCCGGGTTTATGCAGTTTATCAAAGAAGAAATAGCCAAGGGAAGGCAGGTGTATTTCGTGTTCCCGCTGATTGAAGAGTCGCCGAAGCTGGAACTGAAAAACCTGATGGACGGGCATGATATGGTCAGTTCCTGGTTTCCTATACCACAATATCAGATAGGCATTGTACACGGACGCATGAAGGCCGCCGAGAAAGACGCTGAAATGATGCGCTTCAAGAAAGGCATAACGCAGATTATGGTGGCAACCACGGTAATTGAAGTGGGGGTGAACGTGCCTAATGCCTCGGTGATGGTGATTGAAGATGCCGACCGCTTCGGGTTGTCGCAACTGCACCAGCTCAGGGGCAGGGTAGGGCGCGGCAGCGAGCAATCGTACTGCATCCTCACCAGCAAGGCCGAGTTAAGTGCCAATGCCCGCCGCAGGCTACAGACCATGTGTTCCACCAACGACGGATTTGAAATAGCCCGTGTGGATATGGAATTGCGCGGCCCCGGCGACCTGGAAGGCACCCGTCAAAGCGGTTTGCTGGACCTGAAACTCTCCGACCTGATCAAAGATGAGCCCCTGTTGATGCAGGCCCGCGACACCGCCGCCCAACTGATGCAGGCCGACCCGGACCTTCAAAAGCCCGAGCATGCCGCCTTGCTGCAACTCCTGTTCAGCCGCCAGGGCCGAACGGTGTGGAGCAGGGTGCTGTAATCAGAATGATAGTGGATGCCTATTTCGACAGGTTGAAAAGGTAATTTGATCATCAAATATTTGCAATTCTGCCCACCTGCATCTTTGTATTTTTAAGGTGGCAACTTGATTCAAGAGCCTCACTTTGACATAACCTCAATCAAGGCTCTTTCTCCAGATGCATCAGATGAATGGCACCCTTGATCAGTATAATGCGCATCTTGATGACTTTCAGGCCTTTGCTGCCGTTGGGCAGCTCATTGACGTTAAACTTCCGGTAATAGGCCTGAATCATTTCGTGCAGTTCCGGCAGGCATGCTGCAAAATCTTTGTAAATGAGGTCTTTGAATTCGTCCACATTCAAATGAATGTACCAGCAGAAACCAATGCCGGTGTCCCGTTCGCACATGGTGTCAATGCTGTAATGGTCTCGGGTGAACATGTAATCGTGTAACATGTCCAGGTATATATCCAATCGTTCCATAAGTTGCGTTGTTAGGTTCAGGCAAAATCCGCCCTTCGGCTCCCTGAGGAAACCGGCGTACCCGTTCAGAAATTCTTCGGTGAGCGCTTACTTCATGCCCCGGCACACAAAAGAGTGCATGGGGGTAAGTTGTTGTTCCGTGCTTAATGGCGCCTCTTCAATGGGCAAGGCGTTGCAGTCGTTTAATCCTGCGTTTTGCATCAACTGCAGCAGTTCCGGGGCATCAAACAGCCGGAATCCGTATCGCTGCATGCTGCGTTGTTCCATGCTCTCCCGGCTTCTCAGGCCAATGAGCATCAGTCCTCCGGGTTTTAGCATCTTCAACCAGGCTTGAAGGATTATCTCCGGATTATCTAAGAAGTAGAGGGTATTAATGCTCAGCAGCACATCAAACTGCTCCGTCGGGAAGGGGAGTGCTGCGGCATCTCCAAGCAGATAAACGGCCCTTCCGGCAAAGGCGCTGAGTCGTTTTGTGCCTTCTTCCACCATATCCTGAGTATTGTCGATGCCGGTGTAGTGAATATCCGTGCGGGTTTGCAGAAGTGCCGCCGCTTCGGCCGCGTTGCCCGGACCAATTTCCAGAACGCTGATGGGGCCTGGAGGCAACAGGTGAAAGCAGTGCCGGTACATAAGACTGTTCAGCCTGTTCATGTTCAGGGCTACTTCTATCCCCGCAGCGCCTTCGGGCTTGCGCAGCAAACGTGCATAATCTTCTTCCCGCATACCCATAAAAAAAACCGGAACAATGTCCGGTTTAATGTGCCCAGTACTGGACTCGAACCAGCACGCCGTGAAGCACCACCCCCTCAAGATGGCGTGTCTACCAATTTCACCAACTGGGCAAAAAGACATCCGGGGTTTGAAGCCGGATGCCTGAATGAATGATTAGGTGCCCAGGACAGGATTCGAACCTGCACGCTTGTGGGCGCTGCCGCCTGAAGACAGTGCGTCTACCAATTTCGCCACCTGGGCATTTCAGGATGCACCTTTTGACTGTTACCAGCCCGCCTGTGCTTCCGAAACGGGGTGCAAATATACGAATATTTTTTTTATCTTCTAAACCAATGCGGCTTTAGCCAAAGAATCAGAAAAAATGCTACCGACGGAACCATAATTCCCAGCACTACCTTCCAGGAATACAGAAACAAAACCGGCTGAAGTGCCAGCAATACCAAGGTTCCTGCAATGCCCCCGCCCAGGTGGGCATCATGTCCTACATTTCCGGCCATGGAACGCACGCCCCAGATGCTGAACAGGGTGTACAAAACGGCAAACAGCCAGCCGGGAATACCTATCGGCAGGAACAGCAGACTGAGTTCCAACTGCGGGAAAATGACCACCGTGGCGAATACCACGCCGGTGATGGCTCCGGAAGCGCCCACGGCCGTGTATGAATCTTGTCGCCGGTTTACCCAAAGGCTGAGCAGGTTGCCGCCCATCAGCGCGCCCAGATACACCTGCAGGAATTGGCTCGGCCCCAGCAAACGCAGCAACAGCGGCCCAAACATATACAGGGTGTACATATTCACCAACAGGTGTGTGATGTCCACATGCAGGAACCCGCTGCTCAGCAAACGCCACCATTCCCGGCGGTACTTCAGGTTTCCCACCCTGAAATAGCCCAATTCAAACAAGGTAGGACGCTCAAAAGCGGCAAAGCTGCATAATACGTTCAGTGCAATAATGCCGTAAATCAAGTATGGCTGTGTGTCCATCAGGGTACCTGAATGATTTTTCCCGGCCCGATTTCACTGAATTTCGTGCCGCGTTTCGGATTGCCGCGGTAGCGCACATTTCCTTTGCCATAGACGGAAATTTCCAGCCACATACGTGCACTGACCTTGCTGTCCAAGGGAGAGAAATGATACAGGTAAATATCTTCCGTTCGCAGGTCTTCTGCCAGCAATTGGCCTACGTCACTCACCTCATAGGCGAAAATTCCTGCAAATCCTCTAAGCAGGGTTTTCCCGCAATCTAAACTACCCCCGTTTACATTTCCGTAATCCAGGGCTAAGTCAAGGTCATACACGCTTTTCTGATCCAGCAAAAGTGCGGCACCGCGCAGCGTATCCAGACTTTTCAACGCAGCCGCTCCCTGAAGATGTATGCTTTCTAATCGGTGTACATTGACCGTACAGCGCGGATTCTGTCGCATGCGGCGCACCCAGTTGCAGCGGTTTTCATCGCGGAGTGTCAGCAACCCGTTTTTCACCTCAGTTTTGATGCCCTTCAGCAATTTGTCGCCGCTGCGCACCACAACCTGCTCCGGGATATTGGTATCCTGCGTGAGGAACACATCAAATTCCTGCCCTGCTTCAATGCCTGTGAAGGTTTCCAGGAGGCGGGTCTCCATTGTGTCCTGCCCGTAGCCTGTAAAGCAATCATCCATTTGCTCCCGGTTGCAGGCAGTAATGCTCAGAATTAAGGGAAATAGGAATAATCTTTGCGTAAGATTCATCCGAAATGACACATACAAAGTTCATGAATTTCCGCTTCGGTTCCATTGCCTGTGCTTTATCGCTCTTGTTTTTCTTCGGAAGTGCAAACGTGCTGAGCGCGCAGGATGCCTACTCGGATGGGGCGGAAGCCATGAAGGAAGGTGATTTCCGACAAGCGGAGCAGATCTTCCGGCAAGGACTTCGCCGTACCCCGAATGATTATACGCTGATGCAATTGCTGGCGCATTCCGTGATGAACCAAAGGCGCTACCGGGAGGCCGACTCCTTGCTTCGG
>JAGWYC010000122.1 GCA_018969565.1 Bacteroidota bacterium
CACAAAGCCGGAAGTATTCATTGAGGAGCCTGAGGTGCGCGACTGGATTGAGGCAGACCTAAAAGTACTGGGAGAAGAACTGGCAAAGTACGCACGCATACGCGACTTCAAACTGAAGCGTCATCAATTCACTGTGGAAAGCGGGGAACTGACCATTACACTCAAGGCAAAACGCAAGGTCATCCAGCAGAATTATCACGAGGCCATTGAGTCTATGTACTGATGACCGTACTTATCCGATTAATTGATTAGTTTTGAAGACGAAAACTTAATCTGCTCCCCTCTGTGCTGAACTATTGGTCTCTGTTGCTGTCAGCCGCTTCTACTTCCGCTTTTGTAGCGCTTTATCTGCTGCTGGGTAGGAAGTTCGGTTTGTACGACCATCCCAACGGGCGAAGCTCGCATGCCACTCCAACCATGACGGGTATGGGCCTGGTTCTTGTTTGCGCTTTTATGTTCTATGGGTTCTCTACCGGATTTACCCTGCCGGACTACTTTGTTATCGGTGTGCTTATGCTGGCAACCGTGAGCTTCATAGATGATTTAATCTTCCTGAAGCATTCCCTGCGCTTCATGTTCCAGATTCTGGCCTTGTTGCTGATGCTTTGGCAGTTGCCTTTCGCTTCGCAAAGCCAGGAACAATTGGTACTTACCATTGCCGGGGTGATTTTCGGAATTGGGGTGCTCAATGCATTTAATTTCATGGATGGCATCAATGGCATGCTGTTGCTCAATAGTTTTGTTATTCTGGGCAGCTTCTTTTACCTGAATGAATTTGTCAGCGATGAACAGGGTAAACCACTGCATTTTACAGACAGCAATTTCATTGTTGCCATGATGATAGCGGTAGCCATTATGGCGACGCTCAATGTGCGCACTAAAGCTATCGCTTTTATGGGCGACGTGGGCAGCATGACCATCAGCATGATTATATTGTATCTGATGTACAGCCTGCTGCTGGCAACAGGCAATTATATTTACCTGTTACTCTTCTCCATATTTGGTATTGATGCAGGGCTTACGGTTGGCTACAAATTGATTTTACGCGAGAATATTTTTGTTCCGCACCGCGATTTCTTGTTTAAACGACTGGTGCATATTGCCCGCTTCCCGCATTTGAAGGTGAGCATTGGTTATGCCCTTGCCCAGTTGTTCATTAACTCCTTAGTGCTGCTGCTGCCTGCATCCATGAAATACGCACAGCAACTATCCTTGTTGTTTATCGGCCTGATTGTACAGGTGGTTGCATATATGCTGCTAAGGAATTCCATGGTTCGTCGTAAATAATTTGCACAGGCACAGGGATGCTGTTTAACTCACTTAGCTTCCTGTTCCTGTTTCTGCCGCTGTGCCTGTTGTGTTATTACGGCAGTCCTCATCGCTACCGAAATACCATTCTGCTGTTGTTCAGCCTGGTGTTCTTCGCCTGGGGTGGTGTATCGTACACGTGGTTGCTCTTTGGAAGCATGGCGCTGAATTACGGCGGTGCACTGATGATTCATTCCGCGAAAACAACGCAAAGTCGCAAAGCATTTCTGATAGGGGCGCTGGGGTTGAACCTCTGCCTGCTCGTATGGTTCAAATACGCAGGTTTTCTTGCGATTAATCTGAATGACTTAATCTCGATCGCAGGGCTGAACACAATCCCTGTGCCCCAGATAGCGCTGCCCATCGGCATTTCATTCTATACCTTCCACGGTATCAGCTATATCGTTGATGTATATCGCCATGTTACGCCCGTTCAGAAAAGTCCGGTGCGCATGGCTTTGTACATCAGCCTGTTTCCGCAACTCATTGCCGGTCCGATTGTGCGTTACAGCCAGATTGCCGGGCAACTGAGCCTGAGGAAATTTTCTTACAGCCTGTTTAATAAGGGATTACAGCGCTTTCTGATTGGCTTAGGAAAGAAGGTTATAGTAGCCAATAACCTGGCACTGGCTGCCGATACGCTGTGGGGCGTGGAATTTAGCGACATGTCGTGCAGCACGGCCTGGCTGGGCATCATTTGCTATACCCTGCAGATATATACCGACTTTTCAGCATACAGCGACATGGCCATCGGCTTAGCCGCCTTGTTTGGCTTCGAGTTCCCGGAGAATTTCAATCTTCCATACACAGCAAGGAGTATGAAGGATTTTTGGTCGCGTTGGCATATTTCCCTTTCGTCATGGTTTCGCGATTATGTGTATATCCCTCTGGGCGGCAATCGTGAAGGGATTGGAAAAACCTATCGCAACCTCCTGCTGGTATTTATACTGACCGGTTTCTGGCATGGCTCCAGTTGGAATTTTCTCTTCTGGGGGCTGTTTCACGGGGTATTTCTGATGCTGGAACGCGGGCGCTTCGGAAGATTTCTCGAGCGCATACCTTCCTGGCTCAGGCATGCTTATACCTTGTTGATTATCCTGCTTAGTTGGGTGCCTTTTCGTGCGCCTGATTTACATGCGGCTTTCCGGTACTATGGCCGTCTCTTCGATTTCACACCATTTACTGCCCATAAGTACAACGAGTATATCCAGGCGTCTTTGATGAATCGCGAGTTGCTTCTGGTTTTGTTCCTTGCGGTATTAGGCAGCGCCGGTTTTTTTGCCTTTGCCGCGCGCAAACTGGAATTGATGAAGGGAATTGCGGCTAATTCCTGGCAGTTGTTGGCCTTGGCCGGGTATCTGCTCATATTCTGGTGGAGCGTAGCCTTGATCCTGGCAGGTTCCTATAGCCCCTTTATTTATTTCCGATTTTGAAGCAGGAATTGAACATCATACAGCGTTTTTTACCGCTTGCATTTGGGCTTTCGCTGCTGTTTCCCTGGATAAATGCGTTTACCGCTTGGGTTCCAAGGCAGAACACCGAAAACAGAACGCCTGCAGCCTTCCCCGACAGGAAAACCCCGCTTGCTTCCATCCCGGGCCGATTTGATACTGCGTTCTCCGATTTTTTCAGCTTGCGCAGCGCCCTGATGCGCCTGTATGGAACGGCCAACCTGAACCTGTTTCATAAATCGCCCATTCCCACCATGGCCTACCTGGGTCGTGATGGCTGGATGTATATCACACGGAAGGAGCTGGCCACTTTTGATGGCAGCATGCGTTTCCGTAAGGGTGAACTGGACAGCATAGGAGTAAAACTGCTGCGCCGCGAAAGCTACCTGCGCAACCGAAATTGTCGCTTTTATCTGGCCATCGCCCCGGTCAAGCAATCTGTTTATCCGGAATTTCAGCCTGCGTATATCAGAAATCTGGAGGCGCCGAACCGCAGCGATCAGCTCATACAATATCTGCGCAGTAAAACACGCATTCAGGTGATAGACCTCAGAGCGGCGCTGCGGCAGGCAAAAAAGGCGGGCGCACCGCGTATGTTCCATAAAACAGATAATCACTGGAACCGCTTTGGCGCCTGGAATGCCGCAGTTGCCATGGTGCAGCGTGTGCAACACGATTTCCCCGACATTGAGACCGCCCGTTTATGGCGCATCACCGTGGACAGCAGTGTGCTTGTTTCCGGGAATATTGCGGGAATGATGGCGCTTTCCGGTATTGCCCGTGAGCCGGATGTTACGGCCGTGCTCGGCGAACATCATACGCATGACACCACCTTATTTCCCTGGCCCGTGCTACCCTTTGCCAATTCCTGGGAATACCAGATCCGCAAGGTGAACCGCGACAGGAACAGACCCAAGGTGCTGTTTATCAGAGATTCATTTGGAAGCGATGTGGTGCCTTATCTGTCGGAAGCCTTTGGAGAAACTGTGGCTTTGTTCGATCAATGGCAATACGGCATGAACCTGAAGCAGGTTCATGATTTTCAGCCTGACGCGGTCATCCTCATGGTGGTGGAAAGCAATCTGGACCACCTGCTGAGTCAGACACCCTTCGCGGAGTTTTAATTTGTTTCAATCCCGAAACTCCGCATCCTGCTAAAAGGAGAGTCCGGTATTGTGTTCGATAAAGTCAATCAGGGAATGAATTACCTTGATGTGAATTTCCTGGGCGCGATCGGCAAATTCGCTGTGGGGTGCCCTGATTTCCACATCGCACAATGGTCCGGCCAAACCGCCATCTTTTCCCGTGAGGCCGATGACCTTCATGCCTTTGTTCCTGGCCGCTTCAACAGCGCGGATGATATTAGCGGAATTGCCGCTGGTGCTGATGGCCAAAAGTACATCTCCGGGGCGGCCCAAGGCTTCTACTGAACGGGAAAACACAAACTCAAATCCATAGTCATTGCCCACACAGCTCAGGTGGCTCACGTCGCTGATGGCCATGGCGGATAATGCCGGCCTGTCCTTGCGGTAGCGGCCGCTGAGTTCTTCGGCAAAGTGCATGGCATCACAATGACTGCCGCCATTGCCGCATGACATGATTTTACCGCCCTTGTTCAGACTTTCCACGCACAGCACTCCGGCCTTGTGGATCGATTCCATATTCCGCTTATCTGAGAGGAATGCCTGAAGTATCCGCCCTGCTTCTTCAAAATGTTGTTGAATTCGTTCTGTACTCATGGCCTGATGGCTTGTTTTTGTTTGAAGTTCTTCAAACCTGCTTCCAGAAATGCGGTAAAGGCTTCCGGCTTGTAGTTGAATGACTCTGCGGAACCGGCAGCCTGCAGCATGTCTTCATGGCCATCAAGCAGAATATAAAGAGGTTGAGCATTGGCCCCGAAATAGCAGAGTTCTATATCGGCATTCTTGGCGCCGAGTTCGGTGATTTTTTCTCCGCTCCATCGGCTGTAGAATTGTTCTTCTGCGGGAAGCTTAATTTTGTGGTCATCCACGTAGAGTGAGGCGATCACAAATTCTTCACGCAATAATTTTAAAACAGAAGGATGGCTCCATACCATTTCTTCCATCTTACGGCAATTTACGCAGCCATGTCCGGTGAAGTCTATGAACAAAGGTTTTTTCAGCTCCCTGGATGCTGCCAGTGCTTCATCATAATCGAAATAACCTACCAGTCCATGCGGCAGGTGCAACTGATCGGCATATCGGGGTTTCCCAATCACATTGCCACTAAGTCCAGCAGCTTCGCGGATGCTTCTGTTGATGTCGAAATCCTGAGTATGCATTGGAGGCAGGTAGCCCGCCAGAAATTTCAGCGGCGCACCCCACATACCGGGTATCAGATAAACCACAAAACTGAAGGTGGCAATAACCAGGCTCAGACGTCCGATGCCCAGTGGCCCGGGTTCGCTGTCGTGGGAGAATCTGATTTTCCCAAGAAGATAAAGCCCCATCAGGGTGAATATGGCAATCCACAGAGCCAGATACACCTCACGGTCCAACAGTCGCCAGTGGTAGGTTTGGTCGGCAATGCTGAGGAATTTTAATGCGAAGGCCACTTCCAGGAAGCCGAGTACCACTTTTACGCTGTTCAGCCAACCGCCTGATTTGGGGAGGCTGTTCAACCAGGAAGGAAACAGGGCAAACAGCCCGAAGGGCAGTGCAAAAGCCAGGGAAAAACCAAACATGCCCACCACAGGGGTCAGGAAATTGCCGGTGATGGACTGTGCCAGCACGGTTCCGACAATAGGGCCTGTACAACTGAAAGAAACCAAAGCAATGGTCAGGGCCATGAACACGGGACCCAGAATTCCACCTTTATCGGCCTGCCTGTCCACTTTATTCACCAGTGAAGCCGGCAGAATCAGTTCGAAGGCACCGAAGAAGGAAGCAGCAAACACCAGGAAAATGATGAAAAAGAACAAATTGGGAATCCAGTGCGTACTGACCCAGTTTCCGGCATCAGCGCCAAAAGCAAAAGCTACCAGTGTTCCCAGGATGGTGTAAATCGCAATGATGGAAAATGCGAAAATCAGGGCTTCCCGGATGGCTACGGCCCTGTTTTTGGTTTTCATGAAGAAGGTTACCGTCATGGGTATCATCGGGAATACACAAGGCGTGATGAGGCCCAGCAGTCCTGATACGAAGGCCAGCAGGAATAAAGTCCCCAGTCCTTGATTTTGCACCGGAATACTTCCGCCAAAGGTTTTAGGATTACAGGTGCCGGCTTCATTCGGTCCGGAGG
>JAGWYC010000123.1 GCA_018969565.1 Bacteroidota bacterium
ACGCTACTAATTTTAACAAAGCCAAGCTCAAGGACCGCCTGCAACTGGAGCAGGTTCCGACAGCGGGTATGCACTATTTCGTCAGTGCGTTCAGTCGTCCGCTGTTGCCGGTAATCACCGGGGCGCATCCGAAGCGTATAGAACTCATGCACTGGGGTTTGATTCCTTCCTGGGTGAAAAACAAAGCACTGGCGGAAGAATTATCAGTAAGGGCTTTTAACGCGCGGGGTGAATCGCTGGCGGAGAAACCCATGTTCCGTGGTTCCTTCCGTCAGCAGCGCTGTCTGGTACCCGCTGCCGGGTTTTTTGAATGGCGGGAACAGGACGGACAAAAGTTTCCTTTCTTCATCCGGCATACCGAAGGGGATGTGATGGTGTTCGGCGGATTATGGGCTGAATGGGTGGACCCCGAAACCGGTGAACTGCTGCACAGCTTCAGCATTGTTACCTGCGGAGCCAATGATTTGCTGGCCTACATACACAACGGGAAGCTGCGCATGCCCTTGGTCCTGGACAAGCAGCATGAAGATTTGTGGCTGCACGGCAGCGAGGAACAGGCTTCTGCCTGTATCAAACCATACAGCGGTAATAACCTCGAAGCCTTTCCGGTTTCAAAGCTGGCCTCTATGGCGCGTATGAACCGGGATGTTCCTGAAGTGCAGGAAGCCTGTACCTACGAAGCCCTTCATCTGCCCTGGAATTAAGAGGCAGGAATGTTCAGGGAATCACAATGCTGCCGCTGCTGACCGCGCTCATGCAGAAAAAGCCATTGGCCTTCACCGTTGATTTCGGGTTCAGGTTGAACACATTGCTCTTTACATTGGCAGGAATGGTGGCGAACAAGCCGGCATTCTGCAATTGCTGCCGCACTTCCGTGAAGAAATACAAGGTTTCCGGAGTGATGGAGTGAATTTCCACGCGGATGCGGTCGCCGCTCTTATAGGGTTTCTGGAAATCGTTCAGGGCGAGGTAGCGGATGGGCACAATGAAGGGAATGCCATCAGAACCCGCATTGGGGCTGAAGGCGCCGTCATAGGCCAGATTCAGTTCAGTCACCTTGTTGCGCATCGCACCGTTTATGAAGGTTTTGATCCAATAACAGTCGCCTTTTCCGGGCAGGTCCTTTGCGCCGAGTTCCACGTATTGCCCGGCCTTCACTCCCAAGCGTTCTTTTTCCTTTACCAGGCTCAGCGAATCCACCGGAGCAGTGGGGTGCATGGTACTGCCGGATATGAAGGTATCCGCACCGATAATCACCGCGAGAATGTAATCATGACCCACGCGGAACGTATCGCCGGTGCTGCGATTAGGGGTGAAGGTGTAGGTTCCCTTGCCACGGTCGCTGAAGAAGTACACCTTGAAATCTGTAGAGTCAAAGATGGCCACCTGGGCACCTTCCACACCGGGAATGGTGGAAGGGTCGTTGTTGAAGGGGATGCTTCGGGTGATGCGGATGGTTTGCTCGGAATCGGAGTTGTTGACAAACGCATCAATCGTGTACTGCGGCATGCCGTCTGCGAGGTTTATATCGTAGGGACGTTCGCAGGCAACGAGAAACAGACTTGCGCAAACAGTAAGGAACGGGATAGTACGCATCATGGGTTCAGAAATTAAAATTGTAGGAAACGGCAGGAATTACAGAGCCCACCACGATGAACTTCACCCCCTGGAAGCGGTTGGGGTCGTTGGGATTTGTGCGGAAATACACACTGTAAGGATTCTTTCTTGAATAGGCATTGTATACACCGAACACCCATTCGCTGCGCCATTTTTCGGTCTGTTTGCCTTTCATGGTGGCGCTGAAATCCAAACGGTTATAGGCAGGGTTTCGGGCATTGTTGCGGGCTCCGAAGGTGTTATGCGGGATGTTCAGGCCCTGCACCTGATACAGGTTAGTGGGGAAGGTTGCGGGCGTGCCGGAGCTGAACACGAAGCTGGCACCCAGATCCCACTTCTTGTTCAGGGCATAGCTGGCCACGATATACAAATTGTGCAGGCGGTCAAAACGGGTAGGAAACCAGTCGTTGTTGTTGATGCCACGCACCCGTCGCTCACTTCTGGACAGGGTATAGCTGATCCAGCCGTTGAGTTTGCCGCTGTTCTTCTTCACATAAAATTCAGCGCCGTAGGCCCTACCGGTTCCGTAGAGCAGGTCGCCCTCCAGGTATTCGTTCAGCAGCAGGTCGGCGCCGTCAATGTAATCCACCTGATTGTACAGGTCTTTGTAATACACTTCTGCGGAAGCCTCTATATCGTCGTTCTTGCCAAAGTTGCGGAAATAGCCCAGCGCGAACTGGTCTGCAATCTGCGGCTTGATGTTGTTGGTGCTGGGTGTCCATACATCCAACGGCGAAGAGGCGGCAGTATTGCTCAACAGGTGCAGGTACTGGGCCATACGGTTATAGCTGAGCTTCAGCGATGATTGACTGTTGATTTGATATTTCACCGCCAGTCGTGGTTCCCAGTTCTGGTAGAAGGCCATGCTTTTATTTCGTCCGAAATTCACAGCGCTGTCAAAGGTTTTGCGGTAGCCGGTGAACAAGGGTGCGGAATAATAGTAAGCCTTTCCCTTGCCCAGGTAATCGAAACTGCTCCAGCGCATGCCGTAGCGCAGCATCCAGCGCTTGCCCAGGGTCTGGTCGTTGCTTACATACAGCGCGTTTTCCCAGGCATAGCGGTCGGGCAGGCTGAAGTTGAAGGTGCCTTGTGCCTGCTTTGAAGTAGCACGCCCCGGGCGGAACACGTAGTAGGTACTTTGTCCGCCGAAGGTGACCGTGTTTTTGGCATTGGCATACCAGGTAAACTCGGGCTTGAAGCTGTAATTGAAGATATTGCTGTACCAGTCGAAGCTGTTAGTGCGGTCGCCGAAGCCAAGATTATAGTCGTACTTGGAGTAGTAATAAGTCATATTCATGAACAGCTTATCGCTGTACACATGGTTCCAGCGGGTGCTCAGGGTGGTATTTCCCCAGATGAACTTGACTTGTGTACCGGCCCCAAACACGTCGTTGCCTTTATAACCAGCGATATAGAGTCGGTCTTTCTTACCGAGGATGAAGTTCATTTTCCCGCTCAGGTCATAAAAGTTGAAGCGGCTGTCTTTCAGGTCCTTGTTTTTGAGCAGTAAGGGTTTGGCCAGCACGTCGATATAGCTTCTGCGGGCAGCCACGATGAAGGAGGCTTTGTTTTTGATGAGCGGCCCTTCCACATTCAGTCGGCTGAAGATGGTGCCAATGCCGCCGCTGCCCTGGATTTCTTTTTTGTTGCCGTCTTTGCTGCGTACATCCACCACTGATGAAAGGCGGCCGCCGTAGTTGGCGCTGATGCCGCCTTTGACCAGTTGCACATCTTTCACCACATCGGGGTTAAAAATGCTGAAGAATCCGAACAAGTGGCTGCTGTTGAACACCGGAGCCTCGTCCAGCAGGATCAGGTTTTGGTCGGTGCTGCCTCCACGCACATTGAAGCCACTGGACCCTTCTCCAACGGTGCTTACGCCGGGCAACAACTGTATGGAGCGGACTACATCCACTTCACCCAAAAAGGCGGGTATTTTCTTGATGGCCTGGCCGCTGAGGCGGTTGGTGCTCATGTCAATTTTGCGCACATTATCCTGCTTGCTGCGACTTTTGATGGTCACTGTTTCGAGTTGCAGGCTGCTTTTAACCAGTTCGACCACAAGGCTCGTGTCTTTCAGGATATTGAACGAAATTTCTCTGGTGTCGAAGCCGCCGAAGCTCACAGTAAGGTTCACTTTTCCGGTGGGAACCGTGAGGCTGAAGAATCCGTAGGCATTGGTGGAAACGGATTTACGGGTGCTTTCTTCTGAAATCTGGGCATTAATTATTTCTTCGCCGCTGCTGGCTTCGCGCACATAGCCACTGATGGTGACATTTTGGGCTTCCAGGGCAGCATGCGAGAGCAGGAATATTGAAAACAGTAGAGAATATGAGAACTTCATTCGGTGCAATGTATTAATGAAACAAGGAATTCCACCGCAGGTTTTCGGTATAGCGTTCTTTTTTAAGGTCAGAAGCCTTGCAGTAAGACCTGAGGGACGCATTAGCCACATTGTTTTGGCTAAATTTGCGGCAGCCATGTTCCATCATTCAAACAGTTTTGCAGCCATGTTCCTCAGCGCTGTATTGCTCCTCGGAGCCTGCAATTCGGGGAAACAGACTGCAACAGATGCTGATGCAGCCGTCTCCGACTCGCTGATTATAGCGACCCATCCGACTTTTTCAGGTGATAGTGCCTATCGCTTTGTGTCGGAACAGGTGGCGTTTGGTCCGCGTATTCCAAATACCCGCGCCCATGCCCGTTGCGCAGATTATCTGTATCAGAAGTTGCGTGAACTTTGCGATACCGCACTGATTCAGCAAGGGCTCGACACCACTTACGACGGAACACCCCTGGTGATGAAGAACATCATTGGCTCTTTCAACCCCTCCGCTAAAAACAGAATCCTGCTATGTGCCCATTGGGATACCCGCCCCTTCGCCGATCAGGATCCTGCCGAACCCAACGCGTTGTTTGATGGTGCCAATGACGGAGGCAGTGGTGTGGGTGTGCTGCTGCAACTGGCTAACATAATCAGGAATAAGCCGCTGGAACATATTGGGGTGGATATTGTGTTCTTTGATGCTGAAGACTGGGGTGATCCTACAGGAGGCGTGAAGAATTCTTATTGCCTCGGCTCCCAGTATTGGGCGAAAAACCCTCACGTGTCAGGCTACAAGGCGCTGTACGGTGTTTTGCTGGATATGGTGGGAGGTAAAGATGCGCTGTTTGCCTGGGAAGGCAACAGCCTGGGAAGAGCCAGGGAATTGGTATTCCGCATCTGGAACATGGCCGGTAAGCTCGGCTATGGCAAACACTTCATCAATTTAGATCGCGGTCCCATCGTAGATGATCATATCTATGTGATGGGCCTGCTGGGTATTCCCATGGTGGACATTATCCAGTATGACCCCAATACATCGAGCAGATTTGCATCGTACTGGCATACCAAATCAGACAATATGGCCTCTGTGGACCCGGCTACCCTAAAGGCGGTTGGCGCTACCTTATCGGCTCTGCTTTATTCAGAAAACCAGCAATGGAAACCACAATAAACCTGGACATACTCGCCTTTGGCGCGCATCCTGACGATGTGGAGCTGAGTGCCTCAGGAACGCTTTTAAGGCAGAAATCGCTGGGCAATAGCATTGGCATTGTGGATCTTACCGCCGGAGAACTGGGAACCCGAGGTACTGCGGAAACCCGGGCAGCGGAAGCTGCCGCGGCCTCGGCTATTCTTGGCCTGAGCGCCCGCGAAAACCTCGGCTTTGCCGATGGATTCTTCGCCAACGACAAAGAGCATCAACTGGCTATTGTTAAAATCATTCGTAAATACCGTCCGCGGGTGGTTCTTGCTAATGCCATTTCTGACAGGCACCCCGACCATGGACGAGCCGCAGAGTTGGTTGCCCGTGCCTGTTTTCTGGCAGGTTTGCGACGCATAGAAACCTGGATGAAAGACCAGGTCCAGGAAGCCTGGCGCCCGGAGCAAGTGTTTCACTACATACAGGACCGGCATGCCAAACCCGATTTTATCGTGGACATCACCCCTTTCTGGGAAGGAAAGATGAAGGCCATCCGCGCTTTTGCCACACAGTTCCACAACCCGGATGCAGGAGAACCAGAAACTCCGATTTCCGGCAAGGATTTTATCCATTTTCTGGAAGCACGTGCCCGGGAAATGGGGCGCATTTCGGGCGTGGAGTTTGCAGAAGGGTTTCATGCACAGCGCTCGCTGATGGTGCATGATTTGTCTCAGCTCCGCTGAACAACACAAATAAATCCTCGCGCAGGTCGTTATAGGATACCATGAGAATCTTTTTAGTGGGCATTGTGTATTTTTTTTATGGCTCTTATGGTTCGGCTCAGTCAGGGACTATAGCGCAATTAATGACCCTGAAACCCGAAATTGTGG
>JAGWYC010000124.1 GCA_018969565.1 Bacteroidota bacterium
CCCCTGATTCATCAAATAGCTCCAAAGGATTAAAAGGGCTTCGCTCGGAAAACGACATGGGCAACCTGAATTCCAATACAGCCTTATCAGGAACTTCCACTTCTTTCTTCATGCCCGAAAAGGCTACTCCGGCCACAATCAGTACCATCACAAAAAGCAAAATGCCGGTGAGGAACATACCCAACATGGTTGCCAGAACTATCTTAAAAAAAGACCTCATAGAATGCGCAAATTAGCAACTCTTTCAAAAGAAGTATCCTCGGCGCTCGACAAACCCCTGTTTTCAAGGCCTTAACATTCTTTGTACCCGGGGTTCCTAACTTTGTACAATGAGTTTCCGCGCCCGCTTTCTGCTGAACATGATTACTGCGGCCATGGCTTTATTGCTGGTGAATTTACTCTGGCACAAATATGAAGGCCTTCCCTGGTTGCAGAACCGAATCATCAATGGAGGTACCATACTGGCCGGTGCAGCATACCTGGCTGCGGCCCTGATTAGCTCCAGGGCGTTGGGTAAAACGCTGAGAAAACTGCATAGCTATTTGTTGAAGTTGGAATTGCGCGATGGCAATGACCATGATGTAAAACTGCCCGACAGCGCTCCTGAAGTAGCCAAGTTGGAAAGCACGCTGGAACGTATTCTGGAAAATCGCCGTGCCGAAACTGAACGATTAAGACAACTGGAAGACTACCGAAAAGAATTTCTGGGCAATGTTTCTCATGAACTTAAAACCCCTATCTTCAACATTCAAGGTTATATCTCTACTTTGCTGGACGGCGGTCTGGAGGATGAAACCGTAAACCGTGACTTTCTGCAGAAAGCCGACAGAAATGTAGAACGACTGGCCGGAATTGTTTCAGACCTGGAAACCATCACCCAATATGAGGCCGGTGAACTTGAACTACAGCGCAGCGAATTCGATATCACCGAAATGATGAGCGAGGTGGTGGAAAGCCTTGAGTTTCAAGCCGGAAGGGAACGCATCAGCCTGCAATTCCAGGATCCGGGAAAACCAATCATCGTTTGTGCTGACAGCTTTCGAATCAGGCAAGTGCTGACCAACCTCGGCACCAATTCCATCCGTTACGGCAAGGAAAACGGCATCAGCCGATTTAAAATCACGCCTATGGGAAACAAGGTGCGTATTGAAGTAGCCGACACAGGTCTGGGAATTCCTGAGAAAGACCTGGGCCGGATTTTTGAACGCTTCTACCGCGTTGACAAAAGCCGTTCCCGCAACAAGGGCGGCAGTGGATTGGGCCTTGCCATCGTAAAACACATTGTAGAAGCCCATGGTGAACAAATTGACGTGATGAGCACGGAAGGTGCGGGAAGTGTATTCGGGTTCTCCCTGCCTATAGGGCCCTGCTGAGAACTTTTTCAGTTTGTCGAAAACTTTGGAAACTTTCATTGCGTTTAAAGTTTCCAAAGTTTCCATGTTGTTATTTCGCGGACGAATTGCCATGGAGTCTATCCGTAAAATACTGAGTACCGCTGAACGCATGTTTATGCGCTTTGGCATACGCAGCGTTACCATGGATGATGTTGCGCGCGAAACGAGCATCAGCAAAAAAACACTCTACCGCTGCTTCAGGGATAAAGATGAACTGGTTAAAAAAACCATTGAGCAACACCTGAATGCCATCAATGAAAAGATGGATGAACTGGACCAACGCGAAGGCGATGCCGTTTCAAACACCTTGGCCATAGCAAATTTCATTTGCAGCGACCATCGTGAATTAAACCCTTCGCTCATTTTCGATCTGAAAAAATACCATTCAGAAAGCTATGCCTTGTTTACCCGGCAGCGTGATCAGATGATCAGCACACGTGTGCTCGATAATCTGAAAAAGGGTATAGTGAGCGGCTTGTACCGCAATGACCTGAATCCGGAATTGATTTGTCGCTTCTACATCAACAGCGTAGGCAGCTTATTCGACCCGGAAAGTTTCCCTGATATGGAATTCGACTTTGTAAGCAGGTACCGCGAACTGATTCGCTACCACCTGCACGGTATTGTTACCCCCGAAGGAAAAAAACTACTCGACAAAATCCAGATATGAAAGGCAAAACACTGTTTTTCCTGCTCCTTGTTTCCGGCCTTATGCCTCTGGCGGCCCAGACAAACAACGACACCCTGAAGCTCACCATGCGACAGGCCATTGACCTCGCGCTGCAAACCAGCCGACAGGTTAAAAATGCGCAGGCTGATGTGCAACTTGCACGCCAAAAGGTAAAAGAAATTCAAAGCATCGGCCTGCCTCAGGTCAACGCTACCGGTGGCTTTACCCAGTATGTGCAAATACCGGGAAGCTATGTGCCCAATTTCACCGGCCAGGGCCCTGACTTTTTGTTCATCCGTTTCCAGCAGAAGTACACCTCAAACCTGAATATTCAGGCCTCTCAATTACTGTATGATGGAACTTACCTGCTTGGTCTTCAGGCTGCTAAAACGTTTGTAGATATCAGTAAACTGATGGAAAGCAAAAGCGAAACAGACCTGAGCTTCGCTGTGGCAAAATCCTATGCATTATGCCTGAATACCTCGCGTAATCTGGAACTTCTTGACCAAAACATCTATGCCCTGAAAAAAACACTCGAGGAGGTATCAGAAATTTACAAAGCCGGTTTTGCAGAAAAATTAGATGTAGATCGCTTGAGCCTGAGTCTTTCAACCCTGGTAATGCAGCGCGATAAATTGCTGGCCGGGGTAGAAATGACCCAAAACGTGTTGAAGCTGACCATGGGACTTGACCCGGCGAAACCCATCATACTCGCCGATAACCTGGAACAGTTGAATCAGGAATTACATGTCACTTTACCCACCGGAAATGAAGTTCCGAAGCCCAACAACCGAATTGAATATCAGTTGCTGCAGCAAAGCCTTAGAATGAACTACTTCGACGAGAAGCGCTATCTGGTTGGCTATACACCCACGCTCGTAGGATTTATGGCACATCAGCGCACTACCAACCGCTCTCAGTTTAATTTCCTTGAAGGAAATCTGCCCATCAACAATACCTGGGTTCCCGCCACCTTGTGGGGACTGAACCTAAGCGTTCCCATTTTCGACGGATTCCGCAAGCAAAGCCAGATTCGCCAGGTAAGGATTAACCGGGAGAAAACCCTGAATGATATTACCAGCTTTGAATACGCAGCGGGAATGGAATACTTGAATGCACGCCAGGCCTACATGAGCAGCCTGAAAGCCATTGAGGTCCAGAAAAAGAACATAGAGCTGGCCGAATCAATCTACAAAAACGTGAATACCAAATTCAAAGAAGGGGTTGGCAGCACCATTGAAATACTCTCCGCAGAGAATGAACTGAAAAGCGCGCGGGTGAACTATCTGGGTGCAATTTATGACCTGAACATCGCCATGATGGACTTGAAAAAAGCGCTTGGCCAATCTATAACCCAATAATTCCGAACAAAGAATATGAAACACCGCAATACGATCATGATTTGCATCCTGACCATTGCCGTCAGCGCATGCGGAGGTAAGAAGTCAGGCAGCCTCGAAGAAAAAAAGGGGGAACTGGCAAAACTCAGAAAAGAAATTAACAGCCTTCAGGAGCGCGCCAAAACCCTTGAAGCTGAAATCGGAAAACTGGACACTGCCGGTGCCGAAGGCAAACTGAAACTGGTGGAAGTTCTGGACATCAAACCGGAAGTTTTCCGTGGATTTGTTGAAGTTCAGGGTACAGTTGACGCCGAACAAAGCACCATCGCTACGGCTCAGATGCCCGGCGTGGTAACCCGTGTGGCTGTTGCTATAGGCCAGCAGGTCAGCGCAGGTCAGATTCTTGCCGAAATTGACAACAGCCTGATCAAACAGCAGGTGGCTCAGGCCCAGCAACAGGTTGACTTTCTTACCACATTGTATCAGAAACAGAAAAGCCTCTGGGAAAAAGGTATAGGTACTGAAGTTCAATACCTTTCTGCCAAAAACCAGAAAGAAGCCATGGAAAAGAACCTGGCCGCTGCAAACCAGCAACTGAACATGTCTTACATCAAATCACAAATCAGCGGAACCATTGAGTCTGTTGATGTGAAAGTAGGTCAGACTGCAGCTCCGGGCCTGCCCCTATTCCGCGTGGTGAATATGAGCGGTGTGAAAGTGGTTACCTCTGTAGCCGAAACCTATGTTTCCAAAATTCACAAAGGCGATTTGGTGAACATTCACTTCCCTGACCTGAAAAAAGACAAACAGGGTAACATCACTTTCGTGAGCCGTGTAATTGACCCCATCAACCGTTCCTTCCGTTGTGAAGCACGCCTTCAGGACGCCACAGACCTGCGACCCAATATGCTTGCCGTGCTGAAAGTTACAGATTACGAGCAGAAAAACGCTATTGCCGTGCCGGTGAATGTAATACAGAATACCGGTATGGGAGCCGAATTGTTCGTGATAGAAAACCAACATGGTAATCAGTGGACCGCTCGCCACCGCAGTGTGAAAACCGGCCGAAATTCCGGAGATAAAGTAGAAATCCTGGATGGATTGAAACCCGGCGACCGCATCATCACGAACGGATTCCAGGGATTATCTGACGATCAGCAGGTGCAGATTATTGAATGAGCATTTTTCGCCCATGAACCAGAAATTCAAAGAGTTCAAGCCTACAAGCTGGTCTATTGACAACAAGACCAGCATATTCGTGGTTACCCTGATTGTAACCATCACGGGCATCCTCAGCTATATCGGGCTTCCTAAGGAAAAATTTCCCGATATCGTTATCCCAACCATTTACGTTCAGACCATTTACCCCGGTTCTTCTCCCAAGGACATTGAAAACCTGATTACCAAGCCCATTGAAAAGAAGATTGGGGGCATCAATGGTTTGAAGAAGCTGACCAGCCAAAGCGTGCAGGATTTCAGCATCATCGTAGCCGAATTCCAGACCGATGTATCTGTTGAACAGGCCAAACAAAAGGTGAAGGATGAAGTGGACAAAGCCAGAAGTGAACTGCCTTCTGATCTGAAACAAGATCCCACGGTACAGGAAATCAACTTTGCAGACTTGCCCATCCTCAACATCAACATTGCCGGCGATTTTGAGCTGAACAAGCTGAAGGAATACGCCGAGATGGCTAAAGACCGCATTGAAAGCCTGAAGGAAATAACCCGTGTGGACCTGATTGGCGCCCTGGAAAGGGAAATCCAGGTAAACCTCGACCTGTATAAGATGGAAGCTGCCGGTATCGGCATGGATGACGCCATCAGGGCCATTCAGTATGAAAACGTGCGCATAGCCGGTGGCAATATTGATGTGGCCAACATGAAGCGCAGCCTCAGCGTGGTGGGTGAATTCAAGAACCCCTCTGAAGTGCAGAATATCGTCATCCGCGCCCAATCTGGCGCCACCGTTTATCTGCGAGATATCGCCGATGTGCAGGATGCATTCAAGGAAAAAGAAAGCTATGCCCGTTTGGGTGGTAAAAACGTGATCACCCTGAACGTAATCAAACGCGCAGGTGAAAACCTGATTGATGCCAGCGATAAATGCCGCGACATCATGACCGACCTTCAAAAGAGCAGTTATCCGAAGAATCTGAGTGTAGTGCTCACCGGAGACCAGAGCACGGAAACAAGAGTTACCCTGCATGACCTGATTAATACCATTATCATCGGATTCATTCTGGTAACCATCATCCTGATGTTCTTCATGGGCGCCACCAATGCCATTTTCGTGGGCCTTTCAGTACCGCTCAGCATGTTCCTTGCCTTTATGATTATGCCGGCGCTGGGTTTCAGTCTCAATATGATTGTGTTATTCAGCTTCTTGCTTGCATTAGGTATTGTTGTGGATGACGCCATTGTGGTGATTGAAAACACCCACCGCATTTTCGGCAATGGCAAGATGCCTATTGTAGATGCCGCTAAAAAAGCTGCAGGTGAAGTGTTTCTGCCGGTACTCAGCGGAACAATGACCACCCTTGCGCCTTTT
>JAGWYC010000125.1 GCA_018969565.1 Bacteroidota bacterium
AGCCTTTGGCGCATTCCATTGGAGAAGAAACGAATTTGTCTTTTTGCTTCATTGCTGCTGAATTTCAGGATATCAATGATATCATCGGCATTTGACGAACAAAGCATACGACGCATGGATGTATGCAAGTGAATCAACTGCAGCAGCGTAAATTCTTCAAAGGTTTCCATATTAGGCAGACACATGCTGATATGGGCACCGATATGTTCGTTGGGAATTGGTTTCCCGTTTAGTGCGTAAGAAACCTTCCCTTCTGTTGGTTGCAGATAACCACAAATCAACAGCATGAGGGTGGACTTACCCGACCCGTTCGGGCCGAGCAATGCTACCCGTTCCCCGGAGTTTAATTGTAAGTTCCGGCTTCGGAAAACCCAATGATCCAGGAAAGACTTTCCACATGCATCTAATTCAATGCGAAAGTTCACCCTTACTTGGTAATATAACCCTTCATAATACCTCGGTCGCTTTCACGCACAAACTGAAGAATTTCATCGCGCTCTCTGGAAGCAGCGATTTCCGTTTCAATCAGTTTTATGGCCGTGGCCGTATTGTAGCCTTTTACAAACAAGATGCGATAGATATCCTGAATGGCATTGATCTGCTCATTGGAAAAACCACGCCTCCTAAGGCCAATGGAATTCACTCCTTCATAGGAAAGAGGTTCCCGTGCGGCTTTGGTGTAGGGCGGTACATCCTTGCGCACCAAGCTTCCACCGGAAATCATTGAATGTTTACCAATCTTAACGAACTGATGAACCAGCGCTGCACCTCCGAGTATGGCCGCCTCACCCACACTCACATGACCTGCGAGCTGCACACTGTTGGCCAGAATGCAATAATCTTCAACCACACAATCATGCGCCAGGTGAACGTAAGCCATCAACAGCACATGGTTTCCTACTTTGGTATATCCAAGCGCTTTGGTACCTTTATTTATGGTAACGTATTCACGGATGGTCACGTGGTCACCTATCAGGGTGAGGGTTTCCTCCCCTTCAAACTTGAGATCCTGAGGAATGGCTCCAATGGAAGCACCGGGGAAAATCCGGCAATTTTTTCCGATACGTACCCCTTCAAAAATGGTAACATTCGGGCCTATCCAGGTACCTTCACCAATTTCAACATTCTTATGAATGGTTACAAAGGGGTCAATCACCACATTTTCGGCAATTTTTGCTGAAGGGTGTACGTACGCCAGTGGTTGTATCATATTTGCTTTATTAGGCTGAAGGGGGATTATTGTTACTTATTTTTACAATCTGGGCCATCATCTCGGCTTCGCAAACCAGATTGTCTCCAACCCAGGCACGACCGCGCATGACGCAAAGTCCTCGGCGCACCGGCTCGGTGAGTTCTAATTTGAATAACATGGTATCACCGGGAACCACTTTCTCCTTAAAACGGGCATTTTCAATTTTCAGGAAATAGGTTCCATAGTTCTGAGGATCAGGCACCTGCGACAAAATAAGCATGCCACCTGCCTGAGCCATGGCTTCGAGTTGTAAGACTCCCGGCATGATGGGGTCGCCCGGAAAATGTCCGTTGAAAAACCATTCGTCGAAGGTTACATTCTTTACTGCCACAACGTGTTTCTCGCCCATCTCGAGGATTTTGTCCACCAGCATAAATGGATGCTTATGGGGCAACATTTTGAGTATATCCGCTGCACTGAAGATGGGTTTAGCATTCGGATGATAATCTGGAATACCCTCTTTCTGTCTGCGTTTCTCTTTTTTCAGCGCTGCTTTAATTTTCCTGGCAAAGGCCACGTTGCTTGCATGGCCGGGGCGTGCCGCCATGATTTGAGCACGAATCGGTACTCCAACCAAGGCAAGGTCGCCGATTAAATCCAACAACTTATGCCGCGCAGGTTCATTCTGGAAGCGCAATTCCACATTGTTCAGAATTCCTTCCTTGCGCACTTCAACTTTTTGCTTGTTGAACAATTTGGCAAGGCGCTCCATTTCATGATCTTCCACCACCCTGTCCACAATCACAATGGCGTTATTCAGGTCGCCCCCTTTGATCAGGTTATGTTGCAACATCATTTCCAACTCATGAAGGAAACAAAAAGTACGACAACTGGCTACCTGTTCCGTAAATTCCTGGAGGCTGGTTACAGAAGCGTGCTGGCTTCCCAGCACCGGAGAATTATAATCCACCATTACCGTAAGGCGGTAATCATGCAAGGGCATGGCTACCATTTCAACCTTATTGTCATCATCGGTGTAATGGATATTATATGGAATATCAAAATACTCTCTGTCTGCTTCCTGTTCCGTAATGCCGGCCTCCAGAAGCACATCCACAAAAGGCCGGCTGCTGCCGTCCATAATGGGCATCTCTGCCGCTGTTACCTGAATCAGTACATTGTCAATCTGCAAACCCACAAGGGCTGCGAGCACATGCTCAACGGTAGCCACTTTAGCACCGTTTTTCTCCAGCGTAGTTCCTCTTGATGTGTCGGTAACTAAATCACAGTCTGCCTCAATAATGGGCATATCGGGTAAATCAACACGTTGAAATTTATACCCATGGTGTTCAGGTGCCGGTTGAAAAGTCAGGGTTACTTGCTGCCCGGTATGCAATCCGGTGCCGGAGCAGGAAGCGGTTTTTTTAATGGTAGTTTGTTTTTGAATAATCTGGGACATGAACTCTTTAAGATTTCGTCAACTCTTGTATGCGTTTTTCCAGTTCGATGATTCGTTGTTGCAGGTCGGGTAGCTTACGCACAATCACCTGTGTTCTGAAGGCTTCCTTCAGCGGCATCACCGGACTGCCAATCCACTGTTGTCCGGGCTCGGTAATCTCTTTTTGAATGCCGCTCTGGGCGCCAATTTGTGTGCCATCGGCCACGTTTATATGCCCTACGAAGCCCACCTGACCTCCAACCATGCAGCGTTTTCCAATGCGGGTACTTCCCGAAACGCCGGTTTGTGCTGCTATCACCGTATGTTCCCCAATTTCGGCATTATGGGCCACTTGTATCAGGTTGTCCAGCTTAACACCTTTCCTAATGATGGTACTTCCCATGGTGGCTCGGTCAATGGAGCAGTTCGAACCTATTTCCACGTGGTCTTCTATTACCACATTACCAATCTGAGGAATTTTGGCATAGCTTCCATCACCAATGGGGGCAAATCCGAATCCATCGCTGCCAATCACCGTCCCGGAATGGATGATGCATTGGGCACCAATGACGCAATCTGAATAAACCTTTACGCCGGGATACAATACAGTCCCCGCTCCTACACGCACATTCCTTCCGATATAAACCTGGGGATAGATCTTCGCACCGTTTTCAATTACAGAACCTTCATCTATATAAGAACCAAAACCCAGGTAAACGTCTTCCCCTATTGCTGCATTTTCAGCCACAAAAGATTGCTCCTCCCGCCCTGATTTGTGTTGATTCGGGTTGAAGTAACGATCCAATACCTGACAGAAAGCATAATAAGGATTGAGCGTTTTGATTACGGTGCAAGGGAATTTCCTGTCAGACTGAAAATCAGCAGGAATGAGTACAATACCGGCTTGGGTTTGGAAGAAGCGATCCTGATATTTAGGATTTGAGAAGAAAGAAAGACTAAGAGGTCCAGCCTCTTCCAACTTATCTACACGGCTGATCTGAACATCGGATTGTCCAAAAACAGTGCCTCCGGTGAGGTTTGCTATTTCCGCTGCGCTTACCTGCTTCATGTTAAGATAATTCAGCGAATTACGTTATTTCAGGGCATTAATTTGCCCTGGGAAATGACAAGTAGTGTTTCACTACCGTTGTTTTTAGTGGTTCAAGGCTGTAGTTATCCGAAATACGGGTAACATCTTCCAGACTCCCGTTCTTCATGAGCATGCGAATGCCTCCGCCTTCTGAACGATAGGCTTCATTTTCCAGTTCTCCCTGATGCACGAAGAAATGCGCGTCTTCCAGGCTTACCTTAAGCATTTGAGCAGTAGCCTTCAGTTTTTCTTCCACACGTTGGACAGGTATCGGTTTATTGGAAATTTCTATCTGGGGAAGTTTCCGCTCCAGCAAGTTGCGGCATAAGGTGGAAAGCACAGTGTCTTTAGAAAACTGCCAGCGTTTTACGGCAAACAACACGTCATGGTCATCCAACAATACAAAGTGGCTGAGCGAAGCACGTGAAGCCGGTTCTTGAACCGCTTCTGCGCTAAAGAAATAGGATAAGGGTTCGTTGATTTCAGGTCCTCTTCCTTCGTTTACCAACAATCTTGCACGCAACAAGATTTTCCATAAAAGGATGTCGGCTGCGATCACCGTTTTATGCAGGTACACCTGCCAATACATCAGCCTGCGTGCAATGATGAATTTTTCGATGCTGTAGATGGCTTTTTCTTCCACCACCAATTCATCATCCTGAACATGCAGCATGTGTACAATGCGGTCAGCCCCTACTATTCCTTCACTTACTCCTGTGTAGAAGCTGTCACGAAGCAGATAATCCAATCGGTCCATGTCCAATTGGCCACTGATGAGTTGTGTGAAGAATTTTCTCGGATAGCTTCCTTCGAACATCTGCCGGGCCATCTGCAGTTGCCCATGACATTCTTCATCCAGTTGTTCCATCAACAAATGGGAAATACGTTCATGGGAAATACCGCTGATGATGCTGCGCTCCAAGGTATGGGAAAACGGCCCGTGGCCTATATCATGCAAGAGAATGGCGGCACAGGCTGCCTCGTATTCCTCTTTACTTATAGCAATATCCTTGCTGCGAAGAATATCCAGTGACTTCCCCATCAGGTGCATGGCACCCAGGGCATGATGAAAACGGGTATGCGTGGCGCCGGGATATACCAGGTCGCTCAAGCCCAACTGCCTGATTCGTCGCAGCCTTTGCACAAAAGGATGCCGAATAAGTTGAAAGATGAGGGGGGATTGTACATGGATAAAACCATGCACGGGATCATTGATGATTTTCTGTCTGTACATGAACACAATAGCTAAAAGCGCGTGTTCGAATATCAGACATTAAAGCGGAAATGCATGATGTCGCCATCCTGTACAGTATATTCTTTTCCTTCCACACGCAGGCGTCCGGCATCGCGACAAGCCGCTTCAGATTTATAGGAAATGAAATCATTAAAGGCAATAACTTCCGCCCTGATAAAACCTTTCTCGAAATCGGAGTGGATAACCCCGGCGGCACCCGGAGCCTTGGTTCCGGTGGTGATGGTCCAGGCTCTGACTTCTTTTTCACCTGCTGTGAAATAGGTGATATAATTCAGCAGTTTATAGGCCCCGCGAATCAGTTTTTCGACACCACTTTCTTCCAAACCCAATTCCTGAAGGAATGCCTTGCGGTCTTCATATTGTTCCAGTTCGGCAATATCGGCTTCAATGGCCGCGCTGATGATGATGATTTCCGCAGATTCATCAGCCACGGCCTGTCTTACCCGTTCAACATGTGCATTGCCGTTTTGCACGCTGCCTTCATCCACGTTACACACGTACAATACCGGTTTGTCGGTAAGCAGATTTAAATCCTTCACATAGCGACGATCTTCAGGACCCATAGGCAGGCTTCGGGCTGATTTGCCCTGTTCCAGATGTTTGCGAAACTGTTCCATCACTTCAAAAGATTTCACCGCTTCTTTATCCGTTCCGGTCTGTGCTTGCTTCCTGATTTTGTTGATACGACCTTCCAGCGTTTCAAGGTCTTTCAGTTGAAGTTCGGTGTCAATAATTTCCTTATCGCGCACCGGATCTACACTGCCGTCCACGTGAATAACATTAGGATCGTCAAAACAGCGAAGCACATGCAGGATGGCGTGTGTATTGCGAATGTTCCCCAGGAATTGATTACCGAGTCCTTCGCCTTTCGAAGCGCCTTTTACCAGTCCGGCTATATCCACAATTTCTATGGTGGTCGGAACCAGGTTTTGCGGCTTTATCAAATCTGCCAACCGGTTAAGCCTGGA
>JAGWYC010000126.1 GCA_018969565.1 Bacteroidota bacterium
CAGATAATATTTCGCGACTTCCCTGCGACGTGCATTCCAGCGGTCAATGTATCGCAGTTTTACGCTTAAAACAGCCGCCTGAAATCCTTCCATTCGGTAGTTATATCCAATTTCATCATGGAAATAACGCTGTTTTGAACCATGGCTGCGCAAGGATTTTGCATGCTCGGCAACAGAAGCATCGTTGGTAAAGAGTGCCCCTCCCTCGCCATAGGCACCCAGATTCTTACCTGGATAAAAACTGGTGGCGGCAATATCGCCTATGGCCATGGTTTTCTTTCCGCGATAGGTCGCCCCAATGCTTTGTGCTCCGTCTTCCATGAGCAGCAGTCCATGTTCTGAAGCCAGAGCCTGCAAAGCGTCCAGATTACAGGGTTGCCCATATAAATGCACCCCGATGATGGCTTTGGTTCGGCTGCTGATTTTGCTGCGTGCCGACTCAGGATCTATATTCCAGGTATTCGGGTCAATGTCGCAAAACACAGGTGTAGCGCCGGCATAACTGGGACCCCAGGCAGTGGCAATGAATGTGTTTGCGGGAACAATCACCTCGTCACCGGGGCCAATTCCGTGTACCAACATCGCCAAATGCAGCGCCGAGGTACCGCTGTTCAGTCCTACGGCGTATTTGACTCCGGTATAGGCTGCCAGTTCTTCCTCAAATTGATCTACAAAAGGACCACCTGAAAATGCAGTTTTATCCATTACCTGCTGTAAAGCATCCTGGATTTCTGTCTTCAGGGTTTGATACTGACGAGAAAGGTCAAAGAATGGAACATTCATCTCAGGGGCAAATATCGTTACAAATGAACATCAATACCCCCGGGTAAATAAGTTTCAGGCAGTCTTTCGGAGGCGGAAGCGGAACAGTCGGTAAACCAGAAATAGTTTCAGTAACTCCCTTGCTGCGCGGTAAATGGTTTTAAGGGAAGCACCCCTGCTTTTCCCGGCTGTTCTGGGCAGATAACGCGATTGTACTTCCAGAAAACGCCAGCCTTTCGCTCTGAGCTTACTGCAAATTTCACTGGTAACAATGCTGCTTTGCATTCTTAAATCCAGATCCTTCAATTCGGCCGTGCGAAACACCAGTATCCAGTTCACATCGCGCAATTCCATACCCAGAAGCAGGCGATTGAGCGTTTTGTTGGCCCAGCTCAAACCGTTCCTGAAAACGCTGTAAGATGTATTTTCCACCCGATAGTAACTGATGACCGTGCGCATGGCTACATAAGGATAAGCCAACAACTCATCCGTATCAAACTGTCCATCTCCGGGGAGTGCCACTACCACATCTTTGGTGGCGTTGAAATAAATGGAGCGCAGTGCCGCTCCGATTCCGCGGTTAATTCCGTGCTCCAGGATACGAAGTTGCGGGAAATCACCCGACTGAAGTCGCTTCAGAATTTCCACGGAATCATCCGCGCTGCCGTCATCAACCACCAAAACTTCAAAATCACCGGAAAGCTGTGCCGCTGTTTTGTATGTATTGCGCACCACTTGCTCAATGTTGCCGGACTCATTGTAACACATGATGCCCAGCGACCAGCTCTGGTGTGGCTTATTACTCATCAGGACCCACTTTACCGATTACCCGTGCCGGATTTCCTGCAACCTTGGTCATCGGTGGTACATCTTTGGTAACTACGCTGCCCGCACCGACCAGTGCGCCAGCACCGATACGCACACCGGCAAGAATGGTAGCGTTCGTGCCAATGGCCGCCCTTTTTTCGATATGAGTGGTTTCCAGTTTCCAGTCGGCTTCTGACTTCACGCTGCCGTCCTCATTGGTACTGCGGGGAAACATATCGTTGATGAACATCACCCCATGCCCAATGAATACTTCGTCTTCAATAGTTACGCCGTCGCAAATGAATGAATGACTGGAAATCTTGCAATTCTTTCCGATGGTAACACCCTTCTGTATTTCCGTAAAGGGTCCAACTTTGGTGCCATCGCCCAATTTGCATCCATAAAGGTTCACAAAGTGGAATATTCTCACCCCTTCCCCAACTTCTACATTGACAATTTTCTGGGTGGGATTATCTATGTTGATGATTTCCGGCATAAACTATCGCAACAAAAAAAAGCAAATTGTCCGAAAAAGCACTTAAAACTTACAGGGATAACTTCACGGGAGCTCCCTGGTTTCTGATGCTCTCCTGGGCCGCTTCCATCACAGCCACCACCTGGAGCCCCAGCCCTGCATTGGACAGTGGCGTACCGCCTGTTTTGATACAGTGGATAAAGTCATGCGCTACGCCGCTCAATGCCTCTTTCTGTTCCAATTTTGGTATGAAGATGTCGCCGAAGCGATAGTCCACCAGCCAGCGATGCATTTCCTCCGGAGTTCTTACAGTGAAGCCGCTGTCGTAAATCTTGATTTTCTCGGTAGGTTCTACATCGTCGTAAATAACCATCTTTTTGCTGCCTCCAATCAGGGTTTTCCTGATTTTCACCGGAGAAATCCAGGAAGAGGCAATATGTGCCATCATCCCATCTTCGAAGAACAAGGTGGTATAAGCCAGATCTTCTATGCCCATGGCGGTATGACTTTGTCCGACAGCCGACACGGATACAGGCTTTTTACCTCCGGTGATGTAGAAAAAGATGCTTAAATCGTGCACGGCAAGGTCCCAAACTACGCTCCAGTTGGGATTGAATAAGCCCAGATTAATCCGGGTACTGTCGAAATAGTTCAGGGTACCAATTTCGCCCTGTTCTACCAATTCCTTTATTTTTTGTACGGCCCCGGTGTAGAGGAAGGTATGGTCCACCATCAGCAGCAGTCCTTTTTCGGCAGCAAGGTTCATGAGTTCACGAACTTCCACTGCAGATGTGGCCAATGGCTTTTCCACCAGCACGTGTTTTCCGGCCAGCAATGCCTTCTTCGCCAAATCATAATGCGAGTTGATCGGAGTGGCAATAACCACCGCGTCGAGATCTGTATGGTGAATCAGGGCTTCAGCATCGGCAAAACACTGTATTGTAGGGTACTGCGCGGCAATTCTGTTTCTGCGACCTTCGTCCAGATCTGAAACAGCAAGCAACTGACCTCCTGTAGCCTGAGCAAAATTGCGCACCAGGTTTGGTCCCCAGTATCCTAAACCAATAATTCCGATTTTAACTGTCATTCCGCCTGCAAATAAACAGCGTGCAGTCAGAAATCGTGTTTCCATACTGATGGATACCGCAATTCCGTCATGCCTAAACTTTATAATTGCAGCAGCGTATGAAACAGAAATCACCGATTCAGGCTTCATCCAGAGTTAGAAAAACGGCAATAGCCTTTACCGTACAAATACCGGATGACAAGCGCCAGCATGTTGCTTCAAACCTGAAAAACTGCGAAGTGGTTCACTGGGGACTGGGTACTTTTAAGGATGCCCTGAATGCGTTGAGTGAATCTCAGGCTGACCAATTCCTGCTTGTTCATCAGCCAGATACCGCAAAACTCAACGCCTGGCTTCAGGCTTACGCGGACGCTACTGCCGATATCCTCAGTGCCGGCGCTGATGTATCCTTATCAGCTACAGAACTGCTTTCCGGTATCGGTGACGGAACCTGGAACACGCCCTGGCTGCTGCTTCGCGGAGTATCCTGGAAAAACGCAACTCCAGGAAATCTTCAGGACCAGTTTAAGCTCATCTACGCCCTCGAAAAATCAGGTTTAAAACTTGAAAACAAGGCCCTGGAAGGCGCTATATCAAAGCGAACTCCGCTGTTCTTATCGTTAAAAACCAAACTGAGTACTTCCCTTTGGTGGTACAATCCGGCAAGGATGCTCCGGCAAGGCGCAGGCTGGCAAATGGGATTTGTACTGCTCACATTGATTCTGGCAATCCTCATGCCCTTGCTAAGCCGGAATGCCGCGATTTCTGGTGACGAATTCACCCAGTATGAATACTCCAAACTGACAGCGAATTATTACCAAAACAAATTTGGTACTGCCATCAGCGTGGACACCAATGCGCTGAAGGGACAAAAAATGAAGGGGCTTGCCGCAGCGGCAGCCACTGAACCTATCGAAAATCTGGCTACCCTGGAGGATAATGACAAGTACATGCACCTTTACGGTTCAAGCTTCGATACATTCACTACCTTGATTATCCGCTGGCTGGGCACCGATAATATTTACGAAACACGTCACCTGTTCAACAGTTTGTTCGGATTTCTCGCCGTATTTTTTGCTGCATTAATCATCCGCAGGCTCACCGGTAGCTGGAAATATGGTTTCATCGGGATGCTGGCTTTGTTCTTCACCCCTCGCTTATTGGGTGAATCATTCAACAACCCTAAGGACATTCCTTTTGCCGCGGGATACATCATGGCGTTGTACTATATGATGCGTTGTTTCGGCGGAACCAAAATGCGCAGCAGTCATGCCATTGGTCTGATACTGGGTATTGGCCTTGCCATCAGTGTACGCGTAGGCGGTTTACTGCTTCTGCCGATTACTGTGATGTATGCCGGCTTGCACTATATCAACAACATTGGTCTGAACAACTTCCTCAAACTGCGCTGGACCAATCTGTGGATGCATGTTAAACCTGTGCTGATTGTGCTGGTACTGGGCTACACTGCCGGTGTGCTGCCCTGGCCCTATGCATTGCAAAGTCCTTTAGAACATCCATTCAAGGTCTTGAGCGAATTCAGCAACTATTCCACCAGCCTGAGACAGTTGTATGAAGGTAAACTCTATGACAGCGACCTGCTGCCCGCTGCATATCTGGCGCGTTATCTGTTCATCACCATGCCTTTGTTCACGCTCTTGGGTCTTTTACTATTCTTGGTGCTTCAGTTTATGAACGTAAAAGCCTTCAAACTGGATGTGTTCCTGATGCTGTTCGCCGCCATTTTCCCTATTCTGTACATCTATATTCAGAAGTCGAATGTATATGGTGGTCTGCGCCAGATTCTGTTCACCATCCCACCGCTGGTTGTACTCGGCGCTTACGGATTCTACCTGCTGGAGCAACGGTTCAGCAACTTCCGATTTTCAGGTGTGGCGGTGCCCGCTGCCGCAGGTTTGTTGCTGGTTCTTCCCGCCTCCTTTGTGGCTCGGAACCATCCGCTGGAATACATTTATTTTAATGAACTGAGTGGCGGGGTGAAAGGTGCCTACGGTAAATATGAAATGGATTATTACCTGGCCAGTCTGAAACCTTCCAGTGAGTGGCTCATCAAGGAAGTCATCAGCAAAAACCCGGATAAGAAATATACCATCCTCACATACGGCATGGACCATGTACGCTATTACTTCCGTAAATATCCCAATGTACATGTGGGTTATACGCGCTATGACGATCGCAGCAAAGCCGACTGGGATTATGCTATTTTCTACAACGCCCACATGGATAAAGAACGCCTGCTGAAAGGATATTACCCCCCCTCCGGAACAGTGTTCTCCCCTCTGGTGGACGACAAACCCATGGGCATCGTGCTGCAGCGATTAAGCCGCGCAGATTTGGAAGGAATGAAGGCCTACAAAGTCCGCAATTACCCCATGGCATTGGAACAATTAAAGGCATCGCTCAAAACCGATCCGAACAGTTGTGAAGTGCTCACTACCATTGCCGACTGCTATTTCCAGATTGGCCAATCAGATACGGCTGTAAGTCCTGCCCTGATGGATTCTGCGCTGGTTTATGCCAATCGTTCCATAGCCATCACCCCTGATTATACACCTGCATTGAATATCGCAGGTATGATCCAGATACAACTGAACAAACTGGATGAGGCTTTGCAGTATTTCACTACCTATGAAGGCATCAGGCCCAAGGACGGGGCTGCATACTACTACCAGGCGCTCATCCTTGCCCGTAAAAACATGCTGGATATGTCATTGGAAAAACTGAATAAGGGCATTGTTCAAACGCAGATTTCGCCTGAATTCTACAGTCTGGGTGCCCAATTATATCAGGCAAGGGG
>JAGWYC010000127.1 GCA_018969565.1 Bacteroidota bacterium
TTGCTGATGCCACTGCCTTCTTCAATTTCAGAAACCGGACAGGATACTTCAGCCCTCACCAGGCATTCCGGAGTGTAATTGCTCAGGATGCACATCACCACTTGAATGCTGCGATCTTCTTCGGAAAATGATTCTTCTGAGGCCAGCGCCTGCTGCAGAATCACCGAACATTCCTCCAGACAGGAATTGATGAAGTTTGCACCCATGCTGTCGCAGGTTTCAAAACGCAACTCCAACTGGTAATAACCGGGTTCCAATGCTGATTTGTCCACCAGCGCCACATCAGTTATTCCGCCACCTCTAGCCCTCATGTTGGCCGTGATGTGATCTGTTCCGGTAATAAAATTCGGCTTTATACGATGAAACAAATGCAGAAAAGCATCTTTATTAGTTCCATTCCAGATGAAATGCACATGGCCTATTTTGGTGGTCTGCAGCACTTCTGCCTTAAAGCCCCCGCGCTCAATCCAGAAATTGGCTGCTTTGGAAGCGGCTGCCACCACTGAACTTTCTTCTATAGCCATGGGCAGTGCATACATGCGACCATTTACCTGAAAATTGGGCGCTACGCCAAAAGGCAGATAGAAATTGGTCAGTGCATTTTCAATGAATTCATCATGTATTTTCTGCAGCTCCGAATTAACATGCCAGTATTCTTCAATGGTTTTAAGTGCATCTTGTGGCGTTGCGCTGTAATGGGCAATCAACCATTCGATTTTGGCCTGTTTTGACCATTTACTGAATCCTTTGACAGGCGCGATTTGTTTGCTCATGTTGTTTTTGGCTTTAAGTATTGCCAGGCCAATTGAAGGCCTTTGATTTCGAGTTCGATAAAACGGAACAGGGCCTCTTCGCCTTCCAGTGCTTTTTTCAGAAAGGCTGAAGCCTGACCGTACAATGCAGGAAGCGGTATGCGCCGAATATGGTAATAGCCGTCCAGGTACGTGTTTATGCCTCCGCTTACAATGATATTTCTGGCTTTTATGCTTTCCGGTTCACGATGATAGTGCTGCAGAACCATTTCGGTCATTTGGGCGGCATTGTGCCCAACGGAGGCCATTCCTTTGTAGGCCTCAAAGTGCGCCTCATCATGACGCAGAAGCTCCAGCAAGCTGAAATTTGTGCCACCCAATGCGCCAAAATCAACAGCCTCTAAAGGAAGTTGAAGCAGTGCTTTCATACTTTCGGGTCCGAAACCCTGTCCTACCTCCTTTACCATGATGGGCAAACGCAGGGTATCCAGAGTGCGCTTGATCGTTTCAATCGGTGCTACCTTGATTTTATCTCCTTCAGGCTGCATCCATTCCTGTAATGGATTAACGTGGATGATAAGCCCATCGGCTTCAATGCGCTTCATCATTTCCAATACAGAAGCCATTTTGTCATGCGCCTGGAGTTGTTCCAGTTGGGCTATGCCCAGATTGGCAAACAAAGGCTGATCTCCGATGATGGATCGGACATTAAAATCCGCCAACGATTCATTGTTCTCAAGCAGAGGTCGGCAGGAACCCAAACCCATACCCAATCCGAAATGGGCAGCAGCTTTAGCCAGACGGTAGTTAATCAATCCGGCTTTAGCCGCCCCACCGGTCATGCTTGAAATCCAAATAGGCGCTTTTAAAATCCTGCCGGCTAAAACCCGCGGAGGTAAAGCCACATGTTCAGGATGAGCAGCAAAAAGGGGTTCGTAATAAAAACGGGCATCCGGCTCCGGTACCTGGGCTTTAAAGGCCAGCTCAATGTGGTCTGATTTACGCTTAGATTCGTCGGTGCCGCTCAAAACAGTTTCAAAGTTAACCGAGGAATAACTTTTTTGTTTGGAACCGCCCGAATTCAGGCGTGTATAACTTTCAGCACGAATCAACCGATGCTGGATAAATTCGCTGTATGAAAAAAACCTTTCTTTTGATGGCAGGTATAGGCTTATTCTTCGGCTATGGCTGCCAGAATCATGGTGTACCAGCCAACCCCAATGCCACATCCTTCGGTACCGCATTTACCGATTCCATTGGAATTCCGGCTGGTGAAGCTTTCAAGAATGCTGATTCACTCAGGCAAACACTGGTTTTATCCGGTAAGGTGGCCAATGTGTGTCAGGCGGAAGGCTGCTGGTTCAATCTGAACCTGGACAGCAATCGTTTGTTGTTTGTTGATTTTGACCATAAGTTCACCGTACCAAAGAATTTGGGCGGGAAAGAGGTACTGGTTCAGGGAAGTTTTTATCGCGATACCATTTCTGTAGAGAAGCAAAAGCATCTGGCGGAAGATGCAGGAAAACCAAAATCCGAGATTGACCTGATTACCGCTCCTAAAATTGAACTGAACTTTCGCGCTCAGGGGGTAAAAGTAATCTCTGCAGCCAAACCATGAGCGAACAAGGGCCGCTGGTGGTGATGTACACCGATGGTTCTGCACTGGGTAATCCCGGTCCGGCAGGTCTTGGCGTAGTGCTCATCAGCGGACAGCATCGCCTGGAACTTTCGCAGGGTTTTCGTCTGAGCACCAATAACCGCATGGAATTGCTGGCGGTGATTGTTGGCCTTGAAGCGCTGAAGAAGCCGGGATGCAGGGTTCAAATCCACACAGATTCCAAGTATGTACACGATGCCGTGAGTAAAGGCTGGCTGAATCAATGGCAGCGAAATGGCTGGCGCACTGCCGCTAAATCGCCGGTAAAGAATCCAGACTTATGGAAGCGGTTCATGGTCGTTTCTACTTTACACCGCATTGAGTTTGTATGGGTAAAAGGACATGCCGGCATTCCTGAAAACGAACGCTGTGATGTGCTGGCTACCACGGCAGCAGCCGGCAAGAACCTGCAGGAAGACGAGGGCTATTTAGCAGGGTCTGCCTCCGGTGAATTACTGATTTAAACGCACTTATGCGATATAATTATAAGTAGGAAAGAATCCTATCTAAGATTCAGCCGCATTTTTCAACAAAGTCATGGCGTGCAGCCTGGCCGAATTTTCCGGGTTCTTTCCGCTGATCATCACGGCCAGTTCTTCTACCCTTTCTGAATCAGCAAGTTTTTTCATGGCAGAGCCCGGTTTATCCCCTTCCCTTTCTTTATAAACGTAGAAATGAGCGTGGGCTGCGCCCGCTACCTGAGGAAGATGGGTAATGGCTATTACCTGATGTTCCGAAGCCATACGGCGCATCAAACTGCCAAACTTCGAAGCCACCTCCCCTGAAACTCCGGAATCTGCTTCATCGAAAATCAGCAAGGGCATCCCTGTTTTTTGAGCACTTACGCACTGAACAGCAAACATGAGCCTGGCTAATTCGCCTCCGGAGGCCACTTTGCCCAATGGATTAAATGGCAAAGCTGCAGAGGAACGGAACCGAAAAACTACCAGATCCCGGCCTACAGGACCCGGTTCTGACAATGGTTCAATATGCACCTCAAGCTGGGCATCCTGCATTTCCAATTGTTGCAGCACCTCCGTTACCTGCTCGGAAAAATGACTGCTTCCCAAAATACGCTGCTGGGTAATTTGTTCCGCCAGTGCCAACACATCCTGCTTCATCAGAACACCTTGTTGCTCCAACTCCTCAATGGAATCTTTCAGGGAATCACCTTCCTGCAATTGAATAGAGAGTTCCTTGAGGTAGGCCAGCAATGCTGACGCATCTTCTTTCTGGTGTTTCTTCAGAAGGTTTTGCAATCTGAAATGACGTTCATTCAGGGATTCCAGCAGCTCAGGTGATACAGATTCGTGAGAAGTTAAACCGCTGAGCGTAGCGGAGATATCACGTAATTCACTGATTACCTGGTCTATGCGCTCATGCAGTTCATCCATTTGAGGACTGTAGCGCGCACCTGATTTCAGGATACTGCGCACACGCAGCATGCCGTTGATTAAACCCGTTTCGGCATTATCCAGCGCTTCAGCAGCCTCCCAGGCTGATTTGGTAACTTCAGCACTATGAGACAGTGCTGCTATTTCAATTTCAAGGGTTTGTTCTTCGCCTTCTTTGGGTTGGAATTGTTCCAGTTCCTGAAATTGAAATTGCAGGTAATCCCGCTCTTTCAACCAGGTCAACTGTGCGGCGCGCATTTGTTCTATGCGGTCTTGTATGATTTTATAAGCCCGGAACAGCTTCCCGTACTCCTGAAGCAGCGGGGCATTTCCAACAAAATCGTCCAAAAGCATACGCTGCCTGTTGGCATCCTGCAAGTTTACGATGGCGTGCTGTGTTTGAATTTCCACCAGCCATTCGCCAAGCGTTTTCATCTGCTGCAGGGAAGCCGGGGTATCGTTAATAAATGACCTTGATTTTCCTCCGGGAATTACTTCACGACGCAGCAGCAGTTTCCTGTCCCAATCCAGATCCTGTTCTTCAAACCATGCCTTTAATGATTCATCTTCCAGCAGAAACAAGCCTTCTACCACACATTTCTCATCCTGTGCCAGTAAAGCAGTCTGGTCAGCCCTGTTTCCCAGAATCAGGCCCAAGGCACCAAGCAAGATGGATTTACCGGCGCCCGTTTCGCCGGTTATGACATTTAATCCCTGTTCAGGCCTGAATACCAGATTCCTGATTAAGGCATAGTTCTTAACCCTGAGTTCCTGTAACATTATCTGGTAAGAATTGTGGCCAGCTCCCAGAGTTGTTCATTGATGTCTTTTTTCCTGTTTATGGCTTCTTCAAAAGGCGTAAAAGTGATTTGATTATTCACCACACCCACAGCCAGACTGCGCTTTCCTTCATGAAGCGCTTTTACCGCATGAGCACCCAGCCTGGAAGCCAGTATCCGGTCGTTCGCCGTTGGCATCCCTCCTCTTTGTATGTGTCCAAGCACCGTTACACGTGTATCAGATTCCGGATAAACTTTTTTAAACTTCTCGGCCAAAGCATAAGCGTTTCCTTCTTCGTCACCTTCCGCTACGATAAATATGGAAAAGGCTTTTTTACGCTTTTTACTGCCGTAGCGGGTAATGAAGGTTTCAAATTCATCAATACGTTCCGGAATGAAGATCGCTTCTGCTCCGCCGGCAAGGCCTGCATTCATGGCGATATGTCCGGAATGACGGCCCATTACTTCAATAAAAAACACCCTATTGTGCGCATCAGCGGTATCGCGCACCTTATCAATGGCGTCAAGTGCGGTATTTACTGCCGTATCAAAACCAATGGTAAAATCTGTACCGTATAAATCGTTATCAATGGTACCTGGACAACCGATTGACGGTATTCCGTGTTCTTGTTCAAAATACATGGCTCCGGTGTAGGTTCCGTTACCTCCGATGCAAACCAGTCCGTCTATACCTCTCCGTTTCAGATGTTCAGCCGCTGCTTTTCTTCCTTCGGGTGTGGTGAACTCTTTGCTGCGCGCTGATTTCAGAATGGTGCCACCAAATTGTATCACATTGGAAACGCTTTCCGGAAGAAGCAACTGGATATCATCTTCTATCATACCCTCATACCCGCGCATGATGCCGTAGGTTTCCAAACCGTAATGTACACCGGCTCTCACCACAGCCCTGATGCAGGCGTTCATTCCGGGGGCATCTCCGCCTGATGTAAAAACTGCAATTTTCTTAAGCATAAAAGTGTTCCGCTATCGGAGTTCGAATATAAAGTCAAAACAAAAAGCCCCGACGCAGGGCCGGGGCTTTTTACGAAAGAAATGCAGCGCGTGGCTTACAGTCCTTTGTACGAGATTACGTATTTGTCGTTGTTGTTACCGGTAGTAAGCACCACATCGGTTACGTTCACCAGGAAATAAGGGAACACCACGTTCTGACCTGATTTCACCATAATCACATCACCTTTCGCGATATTCGTTACGGTATTAGCGGCAGAAGCAGATTTGCTGTTCCACAGGTCAATGAGTTGTTGGTTGGTAATGGTGGCCGCGTAATTCGCAGCAGTAACCTTAACGAATTTGGTACCGTTGCC
>JAGWYC010000128.1 GCA_018969565.1 Bacteroidota bacterium
ATCGTGGACAATATGAGTGCTTCCGGAAAAGGACTCACCAAGGAAGAAAAAGACCGCACCTGGGTGATTGTGATTCTCGTGGCCTTCGTAACCTTCTTCTGGGCAGGCTTTGAACAGGCCGGCGGCGCATTGTCTATTTACACCGATAAATATATAGACCGTGAAGTGAGTGACTTTCTCATTCCGACCTCTTGGTTCCAGAGTGTGAACCCACTGTTCATCGTAATGCTCGCACCTTTGTTTACCATTCTGTGGTCTCGCCTGAACAGCGGCAACCGCGAACCGAATACGCCGGTAAAAATGGGTCTGGGTATGATTCTGCTGGGCCTGGGCTTCCTGCTGATGGTGGGTGCCGTAATGCAGCGCGGCGGAGAAGTGGCTGATGAAGGTATCAAAGCCAGCATCTACTGGATGCTCGGAACCTATCTGATTCATACCTGCGGCGAACTGTGCCTGAGCCCCATAGGTCTGTCCATGGTTACCAAGCTGGCTCCCGTGAAACTGGCTTCGCTGCTTATGGGCGTATGGTTCCTCAGCAGCTTTATTGCCAACAACCTGGCCGGTCTTACCGTAGGTGTGGTGAAGAAGCTGGGCGCCATGACCATCTTCGGAGGCATTGCCGGATTTACCATCCTCATGGGGCTGATCCTTATTGGCCTGAACAAGAAGTTGCTCTCCATGATGCATGGAGTAAAATAATTCCTTTAACTTCCTGCCCATGAGTGGACAGGAATTCAGGCCTTATGTGCCTGCAGAACAAAAAGTAGCCGAGTTCACACTGAAAAGTGTGTTTCTCGGCTCTTTTTTTGGAATCGTGTTTGGCATGGCCACGGTATATCTGGCGCTGAAGGCCGGCCTCACTGTGAGTGCTTCCATTCCCATTGCGGTGATTGCCATTTCCCTGGGCCGAAAGGTGTTTCGCACCACGGTGCTGGAAAACAACATCATACAGACCGCCGGCTCTGCGGGAGAATCCATTGCGGCCGGGGTGGTATTTACCCTGCCCGGATTTCTGTTTCTGAGCGGCGAAAGCAGTGGCCCTTCCTATTTTAATTATTGGACCATTCTTACCCTGGCCATACTGGGCGGACTGCTCGGTACGCTCATGATGATTCCCCTGCGGAAAACGCTCATCGTGAAAGAACACGATAGCCTGCCTTATCCTGAAGGCACTGCCTGCGGCAGCGTGCTGATAGCAGGGGAGAAGGGCGGCGATTTTGCGCGCATGGCCTATTATGGTTTGGGCATTGCCACGGTTTATGCTTTGTTGCAAAAGGTGTTTCATGTGATTGCCGATGCACCCGTATATGCCACAAGCATCAAAAATCGATTTTTCCCGGCTGCGCAAGTAAGTGCGGAGATTACCCCGGAGTACCTGGGAGTCGGGTATATCATAGGACCCCGGATTGCCGGTGTTCTGGTGGCCGGTGGCGTGCTGGCCTGGCTGGTGCTGATACCGCTGTTGGCAAGTCTGATTCCGCCGGATATCATCGCGGCCCAATTGGTGAAACTTGGTAACTTATCGTCGCTGGCAACAGCAGGCGGACCGGGTAACTGGGATCCCGCGACGCATACCTTTTCGGATTATGCAGCTGCCATCTATCGGGCCTATATCCGTCAAATCGGCGCCGGCGCCGTGGCAGCAGGCGGCTTCATCACCCTTATTAAAACGATTCCTACCATCATCACGTCCTTCCGGGAAAGTCTGGGTGCCGTCGGAGGAAATGCAGCGGAGGCTGAAACCAGGCGCACAGACAGGGATTTGAGCCTGAAAGTAGTCGGACTTGGAAGCCTGGCCTTGATTCTGCTGATGGCCTTTTTACCCATTGTTCCCGGAGATTCCATCGGAGGTAAGCTGCTGCTCGGTGTTTTAGTGGTGTTGTTCGGAGCCTTTTTTGTTACCGTTTCCTCCCGCATCGTGGGCATCATCGGGTCTTCCAATAATCCCATCAGCGGCATGACCATAGCCACCATCATGGGTACCTGTCTGGTGTTTATCGGCATTGGCTGGACCGGCAGCGCCTACGAGCCCATGGCCCTCGTGGTTGGCGGAATGATTTGTATTGCCGCAGCAAATGCAGGTGCTACCTCTCAGGATTTAAAGACAGGATATATTGTTGGCGCCACGCCTAAGTACCAGCAGTTGGCACTCTTCATTGGAGCGGTGGTCTCTTCCATTGTCATCGGCCTTACCGTGCAATTGCTGGATACGCCCACGGCGGCCATGCTCGAAAAAGACCCGGGCATGAAACATGCCATCGGAACCTATTACAGCGCGCCTCAGGCTACCCTGATGGCCACCCTGATAAAGGGCATCCTGTCGTTTAATCTGGATTGGAATTTTGTAATCATCGGTGCCTTTTTGGCTGTGGTGATGGAACTGTGTGGTATCAAGGCGCTCAGTTTTGCCGTGGGTGCGTATTTGCCGCTCAGCACAACCCTCCCGATTTTCGCCGGAGGTGTGGTTAAAGGAATTGCAGACTGGCGCAACGGAAAAACAAAAGGAGCTTCCGGCGCAACCGAGGCCGATGAAGAACTCAGCAGGGGCAATCTGATGGCAACCGGTCTGGTGGCAGGTGGGGCCTTGTTTGGTGTATTGGCCGCGTTCCTGGCAACCCACGCCGGCATCAGCAGATATATGGATTCAAACCTCACCCGGATGAGCCAAGTGTTCGGAGGCTGGTATGATCTGGCCGGCGTGATCTTCTTTGTGTTGATGGCATTTTTTCTGCTGGGTGCAGGTTTGAACTGGCATAATAAAACGAAGGTTTAACTACATAAGTCATTGTTCTTACTTCGCGCTTAAAAACCTAATTTTGCGGCCTTATTGGAAACCGCCTCTATGGAAATGTTTGAACAAGTAGCCTCCGGAAAGAAGAGCATTTGCGTCATCGGACTGGGCTACGTAGGTCTTCCCCTGGCACTTGAGTTTGCCAAGAAATTCAAGGTTGTGGGCTTTGATATCAATGAAAAACGCGTTGATATGATGCGCCGTGGTGAAGACCCCAGCCGGGAATTACCCTCCTCTGAATTTGAAGGCAGGAACATCACCTTCACAAATAAGCTGGAGGAAATCCGCGAGTGTGGGGTGTACATCGTTGCTGTTCCGACGCCCATCAACGAGGCCAATGAACCGGACCTGATTCCGCTGATCAAATCCAGCGAAACCGTAGGTAAGGTGATCAGCAAAGGTGATTATGTGGTCTATGAAAGTACTACTTATCCCGGTTGCACCGAAGAGGACTGTGTGCCCATTATTGAGCAGTTTTCCGGTTTGAAATCTGTGCAGGATTTTAAAGTGGGATACTCTCCGGAACGAATTAACCCCGGTGATAAAGAACGGCCATTGCCAAAAATCCTGAAAATAGTGAGCGGCTGTGATGCAGAAAGCCTCGATAATCTGGCCAAACTGTATGGTGCCATTATTGAAGCAGGTATCCACAGAGCGCCCACCATTAAGGTGGCAGAGGCTGCGAAAATCGTAGAGAATACCCAGCGCGACGTGAACATCAGTCTGATGAACGAGTTGTCGCTCATCTTCGATAAAATGGGTGTGAATACCTATGACGTGATTGAAGCCGCCGGAACCAAATGGAATTTTCATAAATATTTCCCGGGCCTGGTCGGCGGACATTGCATCGGCGTGGACCCTTATTACCTCCTGCACAAAGCCGAAGCCCTTGGGTTTCATCCCCGTGTGATTGCAGCAGGTCGTTTCACCAATGATGCCATGGCGGCGCATATTGCTAAAGTAGCCGTTCAAAAGCTGATTAAAGCAGAACGCAATGTAAAAAGCAGCCGTATCCTGATTCTCGGTGCTACCTTCAAGGAAGATGTGAGCGATATCCGCAACAGTAAAATTGTGGACATCGTGCGCGAACTTCAGAGTTACGAAGTGAATGTAGCGGTGGTTGACCCGCATGCGGATTCTGAAGAATTGCAGCATGAATATGGTTTTGGACTGCAATCTGAAATAGGCTCCGGCTATGATGGCATCATCCTGGCTGTGCCTCACGCCGATTATCGCAACCTGGAAGAATCATGGTTCCTGCAGCGCCTGAATCAGGGTGGCTTCCTGCTGGATCTTAAAGGCCTTTACCGCGCCCGCTTCCACAAGCTCGACTACTGGAGTCTGTAACAAATGCAATCACGGATGCCCTTGGGCCTCCGCTAAAGCTGAACCATGGATAAAGCCGCCCGTCAACGTATCATGCAAGTTAAAGAAGAGGTACATAACCGCTTCACTGCTTATCTGGAACAGACGGGGCAACGGAAAACTCCGGAACGCTACGCCATCCTGGACGAAATCTATTCCCACCGGACTCATTTTGATGTTGATACCTTGTATCTGCAGATGAAAAACCGGAAATACCAGGTGAGCAGAGCTACGGTGTACAATACCCTCGACCTGCTGGTGGATTCCGGACTTGTGAAGCGGCATCAATTCGGACAAAACACCAGTTTCTACGAGCAGGCCTACGGATACAAACAACATGATCACCTGATTTGCCGGCAGTGCAACAAAGTGCTGGAATTCTGCGATCCGCGCATACAGCAGATTACCACAACCATGGGCGATTTGCTTAAGTTTGATGTAGAACAACATTCACTGCACCTGTATGCAAACCCTCGTGCCGACATGGAAGGCAATTGCCTTCATTGCGGAGATAAGGTGAATCAGGAAATAAATAAGAGCTAAAGGATGGTAGATGTACTGTTAGGCCTGCAATGGGGCGACGAAGGCAAAGGGAAAATTGCTGATTTTCTCACGCCGCAATACGATGTGGTTTGCCGTTTTCAGGGTGGACCCAATGCGGGACATAGTCTTGAATTTCATGGGCAGAAGCATATACTCAATACCATTCCCAGTGGCATTTTTCACCCGGGTATTCAGAATTTGATTGGCAATGGAGTGGTCATAGATCCGGTGAAATTGCTTGCCGAGATTGCCCGCGTAGAAGCCGCCGGTGTGGATGTGGCGGCCAGCATGCTCATCAGCAGGAAGGCCCACCTGATTCTGCCCACCCACCGCCTGCTTGACCAGGCCCTCGAAAACGCCAAAGGCGCTACCAGAATAGGCAGTACCCTGCGGGGTATCGGTCCGGCGTATAAAGATAAAACAGGTCGGACAGGCCTGCGCATGGGCGATATCAACTTGCCCGATTTCGAAAAGCGCTATCACGCCGTTACCTCTTTTCACAAGCAAAATATAGAATACCTCGGTCTTACAGACTTTGACCTGGATGCCATGAACGCGGAATTCTTTGCCGCGGTGGACGGCCTGCGCCGCTTTACCCAGGTGGATAGTGAATATTGGCTGCATGAGCAGATTCTCTCCGGCAGGAAAATCCTTGCCGAAGGCGCTCAGGGCAGCATGCTCGATGTGGACTTCGGTACTTACCCCTTTGTAACCAGCAGCAATACCATCAGCGGTGGTGCCTGCATTGGTCTGGGTATTGCACCACGCTACATCGGCAAGGTAAGCGGCATTTTCAAGGCTTATTGCACCCGCGTAGGCGAAGGGCCTTTCCCGACAGAATTGCTCGATAATACCGGTGAATGGCTGCGCAAACAAGGTAACGAATACGGAGCCACTACCGGCAGACCACGCCGCTGCGGCTGGATTGACCTCGTAGCCCTGAAGTACGCCATCATGCTCAGCGGTGTTACGGAGCTGATTATGATGAAAAGTGATGTGCTCAGCAGCATGTCGGTAATCAAAGCCGGAATCGGTTATCGCAGCAGTGATGGGGAAACGGACCGCATTCCTTTTGGCATTGCTCAGGATAATATTACTCCTGTGTATCAGGAGTTTGAAGGCTGGCAAGA
>JAGWYC010000129.1 GCA_018969565.1 Bacteroidota bacterium
ATCCCGGTGCCGAAGGAAAATACGGCCAACGCAAAAGCCAGTCTGAACCACACCGGATCTATTCCGAAATATGCGCCAAGTCCGCTGCATACGCCTGCAACAACCTGGTCGTCAGGATGCCGGAATAGGCGTTTCTGTCCCGGAGTGGCTGCCTGTGGCGTTTCGCCGCTGCTGCCCCCGATGTCAGACGGTGTTCCCATTACGGCAAGCACTTCGTTTACATCCGTTGTGTTAATGGGTCTGCTCATGCCGGTTTTATGGGCGAATAGTTCCGACATGCGGCATTCTATATCCGCGACAATTTCATGGGCATCTTCCTCTTGTCCGAAACTTTGTTTCAGGGCATTTATGTAGGCTTCAATCCGGGTGATTTCAGCTTCTTCAATTTGAAAAATCCTTCCGCCCAGCTCCAGTGATATTTTCCTGTTCATGGCTTATTTGTTCTTAATGATGCTTGTTTGATCATGCTGGAAACCCCTTTACTCATACTTTCCCAAGCGGTATGCATGCCCCTCAGCGCTTCATGGCCGCTTTCGCTCAGGCTGTAGTATTTTCTGGGTGGACCGCCGCTGCTTTCTTCCCAGCGATAGCGCAGCCAGCCGGCGTTTTTCATGCGGCTCAAAATGGGGTACAGGGTTCCTTCTACCACCAACAACTCCGCTTCACGCAAGGCTTCCAGGATTTCTCCTGCGTACACCTCGCGGCTGCTGATGGCCAGCAAAATGCAGTATTCCAATACCCCCTTGCGCATTTGTGCACTGCTGTTTTCCCCGGTCATTGTGCTGCAAAGAACTGTATAATGGATAGTATTATGCAATACAAGGTACTAAATGATTACGGATTTTCTTTGGAAGTATGAACCTAATCGACAGGAATGCCGGATTTTTGCAGCATGAGTGAACCCTTGCGCCTCACCTCATTCAGCAAAGGCAGTGGCTGTGGTTGTAAGATTCATCCTGCCGCGCTGGAGGAAATATTGCACGGCGTGGATTTTGGAAGCCATCCGGGCCTTCTGGTCGGGAATGAATTTCGCGACGATGCCTCAGTGATGGAATTCCCGGGGGGGCAACTTCTGATCCAGACCAGCGATTTTTTCACGCCTATGGTGGATGACCCTTCGGCCTTCGGTCGCATTGCAGCAGCCAATGCCATCAGTGATGTGTATGCTATGGGCGGTACTCCATTGATGGCAAATGCGCTGTTGGGTTGGCCTGAAGACCGTATCCCTGCGGCTATGGCCCGCGAGCTTCTGCAGGCCGCTGCAGCACTGTGCAGGGAAGCGGGTATTCCTTTAGCCGGAGGACATTCTATTTCTATCAGCGAGCCGGTGTTTGGCCTGAGTGTTACGGGTTCTGTGCTGCGCGAAAATCTGAAAACAAACCGAGGCGCACGCAACGGTGATTTGATAGGCTTGTGCAAACCCCTGGGCAGTGGAATCCTGGCGGCAGCGCTGAAACGCAATCAGCTAAAAGAGGAAGCCTATCAGGAATTACTTCAGTTGTGTACCGGCCTGAACAGTGCGGGCAGCAAACTGGGCATCTTAAGCGGAGTGCATGCCATGACCGACGTGACCGGCTTTGGTTTACTGGGTCACCTGATGGAAATGTGTCGCGGAGCGGCCTTGGGTGCCGAAATTCAATGGTCGTGCATACCGGTCTCCGCTCACGCCCGGTCTCTGGCCGCCATGATGATTATGCCGGATAATACCTTCAGAAACTGGAACGCGCTGGAACGTGAAGTAAGTATGAACATTGCTGATACAGCGGCTTTTGCTGTTTTGAACGACCCGCAAACCAATGGCGGATTGTTGCTGGCGGTTTCGCCTGAAGACCGAAATGAGGTAGAAGCAATAGCCCCTGACTGCGCCTGGATAGGGGTATTTGATGGAAGCCTGTCCGGAATCAGGGTGGTAGATTAACTTTGCCTGATGCGCAGTATCACCCTGCTTCTTTTTGCTCTGCCCGGCCTGATTTCAGGGCAGGACATTCCTTCGGCGAATAACAGCGCCCATAATACAGAAAGACCTTTGCTGGGTTTTTATTCCGATTTCAGTTTCCAGATGCCCGCAGGTGATATGGCTGTGCGCTATGGAAATTACAATGGGATGGGCTTTGGTTTCTGGAGGAAATCAGTTTCGTTGTGGACTGTAGGTGGGAGTTTCAGGCCTTATTTCGGGGGTCAGGTGAAGGAGCCGAATCTGCTTGGTTCGATGGTTGGCCCAAGTGGCTCGCCCATTGACCAGAACGGTATCCTTCATGTGGTGAGAACGTATATGAGAGGTTACCATACTCAAGTGCAGTTAGGGAGGCTGATTCCGCTGAACCACAATTTGCACTCCGGAATACACCTGCAGGCAGGATATGGGTTTCTTCAGCATAAAATTAAATTCTCCTATGACGAGCGTTCTCTTCCCCAGCTAAATCCCCCTTACCAATATGGCTTCGACCGGCTGAGCAATGGTTGGACGCTGAGTTTTTCTGCCACCGCCCAACACGTAAACCTGAACAATGGAATCAGTTTTTACGGAGGTCTGGAGTGGGTCCAGGGTTTTACCTATAATCGTCGCAGCATTGACATTCCAACCGGGGTTCGTGAAACCGCCCGTAGAAATGATGCCTGCCTTAGCTTCAAAGCAGGCTTGCTGGTGCCCATCTTCCGCAAGAAGAAGAGCGATGAAGAGTTTTTTCAGTAATGCTGTTGCTGTACCGATGTGTGGTTTTTGCGGCTGAAGGGCTGCTGCTAATAATTGGTCTGTTCCACAGGCGTGTGGCCTTGCTGTTAAAGGCCAGGCGGGAAGGACTGGCGGCGCTGAAGCACGCCCGTATTCCTGAGGATTCCGAGGTGTGGTGGTTTCACTGCGCCAGTCTTGGCGAGTACGAACAGGCCCGACCTGTCATGCAGGCACTAAAGAAGAGTCATGCGAACAGGTTTATAGCACTTAGTTTTTTCTCACCTTCGGGATATTTTCCGGCGAAGCAATCCAAAGATGCCGACCTGGTATTTTGTCTTCCTGCCGATACTCCCGCAAATAACCGCATGGTACTGCGCATTCTGAAACCGCATGCGGCTGTCTGGGTTAAATACGATTTCTGGTTTGGTTACCTGGATGCCCTGCATCGAAGGCATATATCGCTGTATATAATTTCCGCTGTATTCAGGAACAATCATTTTCTGTTTCGCTTTCCCGGAAGGCTGTTCCTGCCCATACTCAAGAAATGTCGCTTCCTATTTACACAGGATGAGCGCAGTGCGCGAATACTCAATGAACAAGGTTTTACCCGGGTATTGCATGCAGGAGATACCCGATTCGATCGGGCGGTACAGCTTCGCGAGCAAACGGCACCCGTGCCCATGGCTGAAGTGTTCCGGCAGGAATCGCTGCTGGTGGTTGCCGGAAGTTGCTGGCAGACAGAAGAAAGCCTTTTGCATGGGTTTATTGCGGCTCAGGGTATAAAGAATTGGAGGCTCATTCTCGTACCGCATGACGTATCTGAGGCACATATTCAGTCTATTATGGAACAGTATGCTGAGGTGGGCATCAGGCGCTGGTCGGAATTCAAGGAAGCAGACCCGGGAATACACGTCTTGGTGGTTGACAGCATCGGTCTTTTGTCGCGACTTTACCGATACGCGCACATTGCAGTTATTGGCGGTGGTTACCGTGGAGCCTTGCATAACATACTGGAAGCAGCCACTTTTGGCATGCCGGTTTTATTTGGACCTGAAACAAAAAAGCACTGGGAGGCTGCTGCCTCTATTGAATCCGGATGTGGTTTTCAACCTGCAGATGCGCATGAATTTAATTCAGTGCTGAACTCCTTGCTGACAAATGAAGCAATGAGAAGAAAAGCTTCGCTATCGGCCCGAAACTTTATTGAAGAACATGCCGGGGCCACCGACATCATTATGAAACATATCCTTGTACAAGGTCATGAGTAAAGGAACATCGAATACGGCTCCTTGGCGAAGACGCTTAGCCTTACTGGCGGGTCCATTGGCTTTTGTCATACTGTCCTTGTCAGGCATAGATGGGCACAGTGGTTCGCAAATGAGTCTGATGGCCGGAGTGGCTGCCTGGGTGGCCATCTGGTGGATGCTGGAGCCGGTGCATCTGGCCGTAACATCCTTCCTTCCTTTAGTGCTCATGCCTTTCCTCGGAATTGCGGATATGAAGGTTGTGGCAGCGCAGTACATGGACCAGGTGCTGTTTTTGTTTATAGGTGGTTTCCTGTTGGCATTTGCCATTGAAAAACACGGACTGCATGAACGTATGGCCTTGTTCATCATTTGTCGCATAGGAGCGGCGCCACATCGTATTTTAATGGGTGTGATGCTCACAGCCTGGCTGGTATCCATGTGGATCAGCAATACAGCTACAGTGATGATGTTGTTGCCTTCGGTCATGGCCATTATCGGGCAAATGGATGTTCATTTCAGCAGCGAACGTCAGCAACAGCGTTTTTCGGCAGCTATACTGATGGCTCTGGCCTTTGCAGCGACCATCGGAGGCATGGCTACGCTGGTTGGTACCCCGCCTAATATGGTGTTTTACCGGTTCTATTCGGAACACTATGCGCAATCCTCAGACATGGATTTTCTGCAATGGTTCTTAAAAGCCGCACCGCTCTCTTTATTGTTTCTACTCGCCAGTTACGCTGTTTTGTATGTGATTTTTTTAAGACGGGAACAGTTTCCTGCGGCCAATACCGGGCATTTTCATCATCGCAGGCAGGAGTTAGGTGCATGGAGTGCTGCGGAAATCAGCGTTTTAATCGTTTTTCTGGGGGCCGTGCTTCTTTGGTTTACCCGTGATTACTGGGTGCATGTTTTCAGCAATCCGGGATGGATTCAGGACAGCACCATTGCCATGCTGGCAGCGATATTGTTGTTTTTTATCCCCTCAGGGAAAAGCTCAGAGCCCTTGCTTCAATGGGAGGATGCTACCCGCTTGCCTTTGCACGTGATTTTTCTCTTTGGAAGTGGGTTTGCACTTGCTCACGGTTTTGAGCAAAGTGGCCTGAATAAACTGCTGGCAGGGGAACTCGTATTTTTTAGGGATCTACCATTGTGGCAACTGCAACTTATTATCATTTTGCTCATCGTCGTCATTTCAGAATTTGCCAGTAATGTGGCGAGTATTCAACTCATGCTTCCGGTGTTACTGGCTGTTCAACAGGCTACCGGACATGAGCCCCTTGCCTTGTTGATGCCCGCTACGCTGGCCGCAAGCATGGGATTTATGTTGCCTGTTGCAACGGCACCGAATACTATTGTTTTTGGTGCCGGAAGAATTAAAACTATCCAAATGATGCAGACAGGCTTAATACTTGATTTTTTAGGGGCATTGCTGATTTTGTTGTTGTGCCTGATTTATTGGTAAAGGTTTCCATGGGTCAAATCATTCCGCCGTGAGCGCACTTCATGTAAACAAGGACCTTTCTCTCCTTTCAGCATTTCGAAAATTAACCCCACCTGTTGCGCAGAACATACAGCATATAAGTGCTCGTTCTGACAGTCGTTCAAATGTAATAAACATATGTTCTTTACTCATGTGTATGTCTCTCGAGGTGTTTATGTAAAGCGGTTCTGATTTGCTCGGGGTTTCTGCTTTGGTGTTAGCATGGTTTTATATGAATGAGTTTAGGACGGGGCATCAAGTGTACCTGAAACGCGACCCGGTTGGTTCCTGTGCGTTATAGCATTCAACCAAGCGCAAAGAATTTACCTCTTCATTATTCACAATACGCTTAGATTCCATCAACTACACAAGAAAGGAATTTCCCTGGCTGAAAGAAGGTTGGGTGATTCATCAAAACAATTTT
>JAGWYC010000130.1 GCA_018969565.1 Bacteroidota bacterium
CGCCGCTGTTGTGTCCAAAGAACGTTCGGATTCAAAATGAAAGCAAATCACAACGGGCAATGTGTTGTTGATATTACCGTCATAGTTCGATATTGCCTGGCTCTCGCCTGGTCATACTATGGTGCGTGGTTCCCCGCCGCTCGCTTCACGTCACAGTGAGTTTATCGAACTACGGGCGGGGCAAGCGGTGGTTCGACCCCTACAAGTAGGGGCAGGCATGCTCACCATGACAAAGCTACCCAACGCACCCGAATCAATCCTCTCTGTTTTTCTTCCGAATGAAATACCTTTGACTTCATGCAACGCCGTACATTCATCCGAAATTCAGGTATGGGTCTTGCCGCCTGGGCCGCTTTGCCGCAAGAGCTTCCGGGTTTTGACCAGGTGATTCCCGATCTGAATGCCTATGCCGCCGGCCACGAGGGTTTATCTCTGGTAGAGGACGAAGGCTACTGGGACATTGTGCGCACGGCCTTCCGCCGCGAAGGAAACTACATCAACCTGGAAAACGGATACTTCAGTCCCCAGGCGGAACCTGTATTGCTTTCCACACAAAGGAATGCAGCTTATATCAACGCCACCAGCTCGCACTTCATGCGCCGGGAGCAGGAACAGGCCATCGAAACAGCCCGCACCGCGCTGGCCGGGTTTTTAGGAGTGGACGTCGCAGAGCTGGCCCTCACGCGCAACACTACCGAATCCCTGAACACCGTAATCGCCGGTTTCCCCTGGCTACGCGGGGATGAAGTGGTCATCGGCAACCAGGACTATGGCAGCATGAACGAGGCTTTTGAGCAGAATGCCCGTCGTTATGGCTTCAGCATTAAAACCGCTGAGGTGCCGCTGCTGCCGCAAAGCGATGAAGAAATCGTAAAGGCCTATACCCGGCATATCGGCATTAAAACCCGCATGCTGCACCTCACACACCTCATCAATCTCAGCGGACAGGTGATTCCTGTGGTGAAGATTGCGCGGGCGGCGCGTGCCATCAATCCGGGTATTTGTGTGGTGGTGGATGCGGCCCACAGTATAGCCCAGCTCAACTTCCGGTTACCCGACCTGGAAGCAGATATCGTGGGCGCCAGCCTGCATAAATGGCTTTGTAACCCCTTAGGCGCCGGTATGTTGTGGATGAAGCGCGACTGGATTCCGCGCATCTGGCCACTCATGGGTGACACGGGTGCCGCGCCCGACAATATCAGGCGTTTCGAGCACCAGGGCACCCGTCCGTTGCAAAACCTGATGAGCATACCCCATGCTATTGCTTTTCATCGGAGCATTGGCACGGAACTCAAAGAAGCACGCCTCAAATTTCTGATGAAACGCTGGGCATCTGCCGCCGCGGAAATGCCGGCTTTGCACCTTCAAACACCCTGGAGCAGTGAAGGCAGAAACAGCGCCATCGCAACGGTCAACCATGATAGTTTAAGCCCCGGTCAATTGGCACAACTGCTGTTTGACAAGCATAAGATCTTCACTGTAGCCATCGAACATCCCATCGTGAAGGGCGTGCGCATCACACCGCACCTCTATACTTCCCTGAACGAGGTGGATGCGCTGATCCGGGCCCTTCGGAATCCCGCAGGATCCTGAATCCGGGAATATGTTAAAAAGAAATCAGCAATCCTCCGCTGAGCATGTTGCCGCTAAAGGTGCTGCGCTGCTCTCTTTGTGCCGTGTATTCCAGGCGGAACCAGGCTTTATTTGTTAATGGTATTCCCATGCCTGCGGCAATCTGAAAGATATTGCGGCCACTTTCAAAAACGGTCATCAGTTTTCCCTGGAAAAGGAAGCCTTGATGGATATGCTGCCCGCCAATACCAACCAGTAAATAGCCGGTGGACATGCTGTCTCTGCTATTCCCCGGAGTCCAATAGAAGCTGGGTGCGAGCAGCACACGCAGTCTTCCCCCGAAAGAAATCTCAGGGCGCACATTGGAAAGCATCTCGTTGCGCACATTGGTAAGGATGCCCCCGCTGATACCAAATTGAACGAATGAACCGAGTTCATTGCGTTCCTGATCTGTGAAGGCACGACGGGAGCTGTCTCCTCTTTGCGCCGAAAGGCTGCTTCCAAAAAGCAGAAAGCTGATTATGAATATGTTTCTCATTTGATATTGCAGTAGAACATTTCGACACCTTCAAGGTAGCCGGTCAGGCGGTCGCCGATGGCCACTGGGCCTACACCGGCAGGGGTACCGGTATAAATCAGGTCGCCAATTTTCAGTGTAAAGTACTGCGACACGAAGGCGATGATTTCATTTACGGAGAAAAGCATATCGGCGGTATGTCCGGTTTGCACGGTCTGTCCGTTCTTTTCCAGTGTAAAATGCAGGTCCTGGATATTGTGTTCGCCCAAGGCCACAAAGGGACTCAGCAGGGCAGACTGGTCAAAGGCCTTGGCCAGTTCCCAGGGCAGCCCTTTTTTCTTCAGTTCGTTTTGAAGGTCACGGGCGGTGAAATCAATACCGAGGGCAATTTCATCGTAGTAGGTATGGGCAAACTTTGTTTCAATATGCCGGCCCAGTTTGTTGATGCGCACCACCAGTTCAATCTCGTGGTGTACATCATTACTGAATTCAGGGATGAAGAAGGGTTTATTGTTTAGCAGCAGCGCAGAATCCGGTTTCAGGAAAATAACCGGTTCGGTGGGTATATCATTTTTTAACTCAAGGGCGTGGTCGCGGTAGTTTCTGCCGATACAAATGATTTTCATGGGTTTGGCGAAACTAAGATAATTTCTGCGATGCGCGGATCGTGAATTGAGTAACGGACCCTGCAGGCAGAGGCTGATTGTTCCGTCTCTGAGAGATCCCAAAGGATGCCGCGCTCCAATTTTTCGATTCGACGTGTACCTGCCATAAAAGAATAGCGCAGCAGGCCATGGTTGAGCGATTCTACCTTGAAGGTGGTGGTGGCCGCATAATGTGCCAGGTGATATTGGCGTCGCCACTGTGCTCCTTCATACACCAGCCAGGGTGTAAGGCCCAGCACGGCGAGCGTGGTTCCGTACAACCAGGCATCGTGGAATTTACGTTGACGGAGGATATGCCGCACATTCAGGTAGCGCCATAGCAAAGCGGCAAGTCGAAGCAGCGATGCGATAAACAAGGCGAACGACAACAGAATCAGGAGGTGGTCGTAAGAAGCCTCATCTGCAAACCAATTGAAGAAGGCGTATAGGGGCGCACTAAGCACCAACAGTGGCAACAGGAATAATTGCAGGCGCAGGCTGCGGTACTTACGCTGGTAATCAACCACAAACTGCACTTCACGTTCGCGCAGAATGGCCCTGGCACGCTGCCTGCGTGCTTCCCGGCTAATACCATCCGATGTTTTGCTGACAGGCCTTTCTGCTTTCCTGTAATGCGCATAAAGCATGGCATCGTAAACTTCTTTCTTTCCCGGGTTGGATAACAATTCATAGCCCTGATTCAGCACCTTCATCATCTGTTCGGCGGCAGGGTTGTCGGGATTGTAGTCAGGATGATAACGACGCGCGGCCTGTAGGTAAGCCTTGCGTACTTCCGGGAAATCCGAACCAGTTTTCAGGCCAAGCAGTTTATAGTAATCGTATTCCAATACGGTCTAAATATAAGTTGATTTCATTGTGTCAACAGATACATACTGCTTAATTTGTTCCATGCGTGAATTGTATGTGCAGGTAAAGCCCGGCTCATCGAAAGAATCTGTGGAGCAGCTTGAAGACGGCCGTTGGCTGGTGCGTCTCAGGGCCAAACCTCTTGAAGGTGCTGCCAACAATGCGCTGATAGAACTACTTTCGCGCACCTTTGATGTGCCGAAAAGCCATATCCGTATTGTGTGCGGTGAAGCAGCTCGGTTCAAGAAGGTATTAATTCAGGAAGCCTGATTGCAGGGATAAAAAAAAGAGCCTCCCGAGGGAGGCTCTTTTGGAACGTCTTACCATTCTGCGAGAATGGCAGGACTGGTGATTACTGTTTTACAAAGCTGATGCTCTGCTTGGTTCCGTTCACCTCAGTGGTGACCAGGTACATACCGTTCTTCAGGTTGCTCAGGTCAAGCTGACGTACTGAAGCAGGGTAGCTACCTACTACACGGCCGACCATATCGCTCACATGGAAGGTAACAGCCTGTGTGGGCAGAACTACCTGGATGCTGGTGCGGGCAGGGTTGGGGTAAACAGACAGTGCAGTGCTGTTGTTGGCAGCAGCAACCGAGTTGCTTACGTTGCTCTTTTCCAGAGATACTTCAGTACCGCTTACTACGTCCTTATCAGCAACTACGTTGATAGGAGCAGGAGAAGAAGATACACCCTGAGTCAGGGAGTAAGTTCCGGTGCTCTTGAACAGGTTGTTCTCTGTGCTGGTGATTACACCACCGCTGGTGGTACCACCGATGCTGCGCCATGAGCTGCCGTCAAGCAATGCAACACGGTCAAAAGAGCCGGAAGCTGCCAGACCGATGAAGGTGCTGAAAGTATCGGCAGTCAAACGCTGAGCAGTCCAGTATTCAACACTGCTGATAGAAGAAAGGCTGCTGTGCAGAGTAGAGTTAACACTGCTGGGGTTGGTTGCCACGTGGTCAATCTTCCAATCGTTCTTAGAGCCGCTGTTGCCGATAACGATGGCCTTCAGGCTGCCTGAACGACCTACGGGAACAGTGATTTTGTTACCGCTGAACGCACCGTTCATTTTGTTCACGTAAGCAGTGCCAATGATGTAAGAAGCATTGCTTGCACCGCTGATGCTGTTGCTGGTCAGGGTTGCCTTGAAGCCATTGGGGTCAATATGACCTTTGGTCAGAGTCAGGGTTCCGAAGTTTACATCGCTACCCAGCAACAGGTTGCCAGAGGTGGCTTTGTTCACAACAATCGGTGAACCAACCAGAGCGCCTGCAGTAGCAGTTGAAAGGATCTGATTACCGGTAGCTGCGTTGAAGGTCAGCGAAGTCATGGTATTGTTGCTGCTGCCGATGATTACACGGCCCTGTGCCTGGAACAGACCAGCGTTTACATTGGAGCTGCTGCCAATAGTGCGAAGGGTATCTGTAACAACGATGATGTCATCACTGAAAGTAGCCGCATTGCGGATGTTCAGCTTGTTGAAGGTGGTTGTCAATACTGTAGCGGTGTTGTAGCTCAGGTCATGAGTAGCATTGCCGGTAAGATTCCAGGTACTGCCTGCAGCTCTGAAGATACTGCCGGAAGAACGACGGAGGTAACCGCTCAGGTTTACTACACCGTTGTTGGTGGGTGAATTGATGGTACCGTTTCCGTCAACCCAAAGGTTGTTCAGGTTGATGGTTGTTCCGGCAATTGGATTCAACTGGCCACCGCGGATATAGGTCAGGCCTGAAACCTTAATGCCATTAACACCGGTGTACACCATACTGTTGTAAGTAATTTCAAGATTTCCTACGTTGATTACGGCCTTGCCTTTATCAGCAACAAACAAAGCACCCTGGAGTACCAGGCTGCCAACAGTCAGGTTAGAGGTGTCGCCTTCCATGCGGATACGACCACGATATTTGGTATTGGCAGTGATGCTGGACATGCTGATGGTGTCACGGATGATCACGTCTTTAGTGGCATTAGTACCATCGAAAACTACGTCTGCACCATCACAGGGGCATTTGTCACCTACCCAGTTCTGGCGGGTGCTCCACTGTTCGTCTTTTCCGCCGCCGTCCCAAGTTACTGTGCCGTCCTGGCAGGTATTCGGAGCCGTAGTGTAAACGCGAACTACGCCTTTGTTGCTGCTGAATTCACGTGAGCCACCAGCTACGCGAGTTCCGTTTCCGGAGATAGAAACTCTGCGGCCGAATTGTTC
>JAGWYC010000131.1 GCA_018969565.1 Bacteroidota bacterium
GGCCGACCATGTCATCGATCTGGGTCCTGAAGGTGGTTCAGGAGGGGGAAATATCCTGATCAGCGGTACACCGGAACAGGTAGCGGCTTTTAAAGACAGCCATACAGGCCGTTTTCTCAAGAAAGAACTGAAAGCGCCAAAAACGAAGTCCTGAAATTCTTCAGCCCCAGGCCCTGGCCTGTTCCATCACCTGAATCAGGCGTGCAGCATTTTGGTGATTGTTAAACTGCTGATGCAGTAATTCCCGGCGTTTACTTATATCCTTGTCGGTGAATGGCTGCTGCATCAACTGAGCTATCAACGCTGCCATTTCCGCAGGTTCATCTTGAACATGGCATATAGGCTCCAAGCCCGTATGATGTACCATCACACTGTTGGTCACACAATGACGACCGCGATAAAGTGCATTAATCAGCTTTAGTTTAATTCCGGTTCCCTGAAAAGTACACAGGACATTTACCTGGGCTTCTCCGATAAGTCGAAGCACTCCTTCGGAATCAAGGTTTTCTTCCAGCCTGACATGCGGGTAACGCGCTACTGCCTGTTTAAGTTGAGCAGAAGGTTGATTACCGGCAATGACACAGGGTACATGGATGTGCTTAAAAACTTCATTCACCAGGTATAAAGCGCCCTGATTGTTCTCTGCTACCGCAAGATTGCCGTGGTACAGTACAAATTTTCCACTGCCGCTGTGTGCCGCAACATGCTCGTTGGGATGAAATGCAGGAATATATTCTGTATGCCCGTAAAGCCTTGAAAAGTAGCCTGTATCATCGGGTGAAATAGCGGCAATAAGACCGGCTTTCTTCAATATAGGTTCAAACTTGCGCAGACGTTCCGCCTCAACTCGGAAGAAATACTTTTTGAAGAAATTGGTTTCTGCCGCTTCCAGGTTAGCGTAATAATCGTGTTCGATATTGTGGGTGCGTACCACTTTGAACCGTTTTGCCAGGGCTGGATGATCCAGCCAGTAGCAGGAATGAAGCCCCTCAAAGAATACAGGTGCTTCTATACGGATTAGGTTCTCCAGAAGTTCAGCGCTGTCGCGGCTTCCTGTGATGTAAGGCATATCTCCGTAAAAGGGATTCTTAAAAGTACGGCGTTTATATAGGTGGACTTCATGGCACATGCCGCGCAAGACTTCTATCCTGCCCCTCTTGCCATATTCAAAGGCATGCAGGATTACAGAAACACCATAGCTTTTCAGGGCACGGAGCTTATAGAAAATATCAATAACGCCTCCATAATCCGGTGGTTCGGGAATATCAAAGGCAATGAGGTGCAGCAGTCGTTCAGAGTTGGGCATATATGTTCAACAGCTTTTCAGCTTCCCGTTGCCAATTTAAGGTATTCGCCGCTTCGCGGCAGTTTTGCTCCAGTTGGGCATAAAGGGCAGGGTTCTCCTGGAGCTGTTTTACCGCGGTCACCAATCGATCCGGATCAGAATCTACCGCAATACCCACCTGCCACTGTTCCATCAGATGCAGATATTCGGGGAACGCATTGATTAATGAAGGAAGTCCGGCATGGATATAATCGAAGAACTTATTATTCAGGGAATAGTAATAGCTCAGTCCCTGGTTTTCACTCACATTCAATCCCAGCCAAGCCTTGCAGGTATGGTATTTTAATTGCTCCGGCGCCACCCAGCCTGCAAAATGGACTTTTTGTTCCAAGCCTTCCTGTTTCACCAGTTCCCGCAAATCCTGCGATAAGTCCCCCTCTCCAATCAGTACCAGCCTGATGTTCAGCCGATGCAAGGCCTTGATCATGGCTTCTATCCCCCTGCCGCGATTCAGCGCACCCTGATACAGTATGAAATGAGGTTCTTCCGGTTCATGCTTCGGATGACTGCGGTCCAACGGAGGCGCATTCATAATCACATGAAAAGAAATACCGCTGATTTTGGTATAATGATTGGCGATAGAAGTACATACAGTGTAAGCTGCATCCGCAGCAGGAATCAGCTTGCGTTCTACCCATTCCCAGATGCGTTGCACTGAAGGGCGGCTCACCACTTCAGGAACCTGGCTGAACCATTCGTGTGCATCGAAAACCAGTTTGATGCGCTTCATACGACGCAACATCCAACCCGCAGGCAGCGTGTCTGCATCTACAGTTCCCAAAATGTCAAAGGAGCGAAAACACAGATATAACCATATCCTGAGATTGAACTCGAGATAGAATAATTTGCCTTTGTTGAACCTGCAGCGCAAACGATGCATGCGGTAGTTGCGTTTCGGAAGCGTGGTACTTTCCGGCAACAGACGGCCGAGCAGCGTAACCTCATAGCCCGCATCAGCCAGGGTGCTGCAAATCCGGTCCATCCTGCGCTCGGTGTGCAGGTCGTTTACCACCGTGAAAATTATGCGCTTACCCATTCCAACTGTGCTTTCTCATTGATGCGCAACTTACCCGAATCAAGCATAGGGTGTATGGCCTGACGGAAAGAAACCGCATCAGCAAATCCGAAATGGGCCATAAGCATAAGAATTTCCTTTGGGCCTTCCCGCAACATCAGTTCCAGCGAGGCCATATCGAGTTCCGGTTTTTGCTCTGATTCATAGACAGATTTACAATTATCACAATGTCCGCAGGGCCCGGCATTAGTTTCCCCGAAGTACCTTCTCAGAAACTGCAAACGGCATGTATCGGTATCCACAAATGTCAGTACCGCATCTAAGGCTTCGTAGCGGCGTTGTTTAATCTGTTGCAGCAGAGGCTCATTCAGCCGAAGGGGAAGCAAGTAATCACTGCGTAAGGTGATGCCCGGTTTATCGCGTAATGGAATATAGTCCAGCGCGCCGATGCGTGTCAGTTCCTGCAACTGTGCCCGAACTTCTGACTCGGGTCGGGCCATCATCCCGGCCAGTTGCGTTTCGCGTAGATTCACATAATGATCAAAAATGCCGGGGTACATGCGCAGCACTGCGTTAATCAGGTCATCAAAACGGGGATGGTCCAGCTTAAACTCGTAAAGATCAGGATAACTGTACAGAATCCTGAGTCTGGCCGGTATGCGCACCGATTCAGATACCTTGAGCAAACCGCACCATTCCAGATTATTCAGTGCATGATGCAGCGTTTTCTGATCAAATCCGAAGGCTTTACAAAACCGGGCCGCATCGAAAGGAAAAAAACGGTCTGCCCCTGTTCCTACAGGCAGCGAAAAATGGTTCATCAGGGCGGTGTACACCCTTTGAAGCACCTCCACCGGCGGAAAGGATTCTTCCAGTTGTTCCTGCAACTTTTTCCGGTCCGATTCATACCAGAGAATTCCGGCTACGGATCTTTTTCCGTCGCGACCTGCCCTGCCTGCCTCCTGATACAAGGCTTCAGGCGATAAGGGCAATTGTGTATGCACTACGAAGCGCACATCGGGTTTGTCCACGCCCATACCAAAGGCATTGGTACATACCATGATTCTGGAACGTCCATGCATCCAGTCCTGTTGCTTCCGCACCCGAACTTCCGCTTCAAGGCCTCCGTGGTAAAAATCGGCACGCTGACCATAGTCCTTCAGCAATTGACAGGTTTCCAGCGTATCCCGGCGTGTGGGCACATAAACCAGGCCGCATGTTTTTATTCTTGTAAGATGATCCCGAAGCCATGCCGGCTTGGATTCCACCCGGTGAACAGAAAAATCTAAATTGGGTTTATCAAATCCTGCATGATGACGAAACGGGTTTTTCAGCAGGAGTTTATCTTCAATATCTTCAGCAACACGAGGAGTAGCAGAAGCGGTAAGAGCCATGCAGGCTGCCTCGGGAATCAGCGAGCGCACCGCACCAATGCTCAGGTATTCCGGGCGAAAATCATAACCCCATTGGCTCACACAATGGGCTTCATCTACCACCAGTCGGTCCACCTTCAGGTGTTCCAGCCAACCTTGAAAATCTTCGGAGGCCAGCTTTTCGGGGGAAAGGTACAAGAGCCGGATTTGCAGGTCCCGGGCCAGCGCCAGAAAACGCTCTTGTTCTTTGCGGGTATGATGACCAGTGATGGCAGCCGCGCCAATACCTCGTTTATGCAGGCCTTCCACTTGGTCTTTCATCAGGGCAATCAGAGGTGAAACAACCAGCGTAATGCCGGGTATCATAAGCGCAGGAACCTGAAAACACATGGATTTACCACCGCCGGTAGGCAAGAGGGCGAGTACATCCTTACCTTCCGCAAAAGCCTGAACAATGGCTTCCTGTCCCGGTCGAAATGCCGGATAGCCCCAATAGCGTTTTAGTATATGCAGGGCTTCATCCCTCATGCATCAGCCATCATGCCGTCCTGCATCCTGATGATGCGGTTTCCCAGACCGGCAAGCATGTCGTTGTGGGTCACCACAATAAAGGTTTGCTTGCGTTCGTCCCGAAGTCGGATGAAATAATCATGCAACTCGGCGGCATTACGCGAATCCAGATTACCACTTGGCTCATCGGCAAAAACCACTGAAGGATTGTTGATCAGGGCACGGGCTACCGCTACCCTTTGCTGTTCTCCCCCTGACAAGGTTCCCGGCTTATGGGTTAAACGTTGTTCCAGCCCGAGAAACCGGAGCAGCGCTTCTGCTTCATCTTTTACCTCTGTTTTGTTTCTCCCGCCAATCCAGCCGGGAATACACGCATTTTCCAAGGCAGTAAACTCCGGCAATAACTGGTGAAACTGGAAAATGAAGCCAATATGCCTGTTGCGAAATGCCGCCAGTGCTCTTTTGTTTAAGGCGAATAAATCCTGACCATTCAACGTAACCGTGCCTGAACTGGGGCGGTCCAGGCTTCCGAGAATTTGTAGCAGTGTGGTTTTTCCTGCGCCGGAAGCACCGGTGATACAAACCATTTGTCCTTCGGGAATATCAAGACTGATGCCCCTGAGCACCTCAAGCGTTCCGAACTTTTTTGTGATGTCGCGTGCACTTATGATCATAAAGAAGGCAAATGCCAAAACCTGCAGCCAAAGATATGCCAGCGCCTATTAACTTCGCGGCTCGAAATTCAACCATGAACATACACGAGTATCAGGCCAAAGAAGTATTGAAAAAATACGGTGTGGCCATCCAGGAAGGATATGTGGCTGAAACGCCCGAACAGGCTTACGATGCGGCACTGAAGGTAAAAGAGCTTTCCGGCAGCGACTGGTGCGTGGTGAAGGCGCAGATTCACGCCGGAGGCCGCGGCAAAGGCAAGATTGAAGGTACCGAACACCGCGGTGTTCAGGTAGCCAAAAATGCTGAACTGGCCCGCGATATCGCAAAGAATCTACTGGGAGGAAACCTGATCACCATACAAACCGGTGCAAAGGGTAAAATTGTGAACAAGGTACTGGTGGCCCAGGATGTATTCTATCCCGGTGCATCCGAACCTAAGGAATATTACATGAGCGTGCTGCTGGACCGCGGCACCAAAACCAACGTCATTATCTATACCACCGAAGGCGGGATGGATATTGAACAGGTTGCTGAAGAACATCCTGAGAAAATCTTCAAAGAATGGGTGGACCCTAAAGTAGGTTTCCAACCTTTTCAGGCCAGAAAGATTGCCTTCAACCTGGGACTCTCCGGCAAGGCATTCAAAGAGATGGTTAATTTCGTAACTGCACTCTATCGCGCTTATGAAGAAACCGATTCAGCCATGTTCGAAATTAACCCCGTGCTGAAAACCAGCGATGACCGAATTATCGCAGTTGATGCCAAAGTAAACCTGGACGACAACGGACTGTATCGCCATACTGACCTTGTTGCACTTCGCGATTTGGCTGAAGAAAATCCA
>JAGWYC010000132.1 GCA_018969565.1 Bacteroidota bacterium
TATTCAAAAAGGCCCTGCCCGGGTGTATATCCGGTAACGAGTGTGGAGCTGGAAGAGCCTGTGCCTCCGAAGGCGGTGTAACCGGGCAGCGGATCGGCATTATCCAGATTCAAGGGTTTCGTGGATGTATCCTGAAATACCAGTGCATGGTGCACAATGTCGCGGCTACCGGGCACTACCTCTATCTGCCGGATGAACTGCGCGCTGTTGTTGTTCAGCGGAAGCACGAAACAGCGGTATAAATCCTTTGTGGTATTTACGGTGTAGGTAGGAATTTGCAGGACAATATCGGGATTGGTGAGGCTGAACCCTGCATTATAGGTAGGCGGCGTAGGGATGGCATTGGCGTCACCCAAAGGGGCAAAGTTGTTTACCCAGTCGGCAATTTCCTTGATCTCATGGTCGCTTAGGGTATTGGCATGCGCGTACCGCTGCTTTTTCTGTGAAGGAGGAAAGGGAGGCATGCTGCCTGCCTGTATCGAGGCCGCCACGGAGTAGCGGTTCATATACACGTCGTTATAGGTAGCCAATGAAAATGGCGCTATTCCCTTCGGATTATGGCAGCCGGTGCAATGCGAATAAATGATGCAGGCGATGCCATCGGTCCAGGTTGGATTGTGCGCGGCAAGGCGATGGCCGGGAAGCAAAAACAGCCCTATTACAGGAAGGTATTTTTTCAGGTTCATAACATGCAAGTTACTTCTTTAGAAGCGCTACAGTTCCCGAAGTTTAATACGCCCGAAACAAATCCGGCGCAGGCATGAATCCTTTACCATTTCATCCAGGAAACCCTTTGCACCACACCGTCCACAGGAATTATAAACACATACATCCCCGGATTTAATGCCTGAATGTCCATGCACCGCGTACCTGCAGGATATGCTGCGATGGTTCTGCCCGAAGCATCGGCCAATAAAATGTTTCCTTCCCTGCCGGGACCGGAACCCCGAAACAACAGATGCACCGTAGTTCCGGCCGGATTTGGATATACCACAATCCCGGAGCTTTGTTCCGATACATTGAAGACGCCGGATGCCTGCGGAAATTCGTGGGCACCGATATCGGCAGCACTTCCCTGGGGAAGCTGATTTCCGAAGAAATCGCGGGTGCCGGATTGTATGCCGAATTGTTTCAGGTCCATGGCTGCATTCAGCGCGGGGCTGCCGGTCTGAAGCCTGAAAGCATCCAGCGTTTGCGGCGCCAGAGGGGCCACTGTGAGCGGCTGTTTGTTCACATTGCTCAACAAGGGATCAGCTTCTGTGCCTGTATTTGCGGCTCCGTTCTTTTCGCAATAAATGCCGGCTGCCCGGAAATCAACCAGCGAAGCGCGGACGCTTCCGTAGTAAAAACCTGCCGCCGAACCGGAGCCCCAATACAGGTTGCCCATGAACTTCGGATTCTGCGCGGTGAAGGTGGCCGGCACATGAATCATCCTGATGCCGCCGGTGGAAGAAAATATGTTGTTGTAACACGCCACGTTGGCCATGCTGCTGCCATAATCGGTCATCTGAAACACCGAAAATTCCGGCGTCTTATTGCCGGCCGAGGGTGTCACATACACCGTATTATGGTAAAACTGCAGGCCGTCCCAGGTGGTTCCCGGTGCGGTGAACAGCGTAACAGGGCTGTTGTTGGTGCGCGCGTCATTCACACTGATGTTGTAGCGGACAATATTGTTCCCCCAGGGACGGGCTCCGGGGAAATTCCCCAGCAGGTAACCCGCTCCGTCGTTGTCGTGTGCATAATTGTACTGCACGATTGAATTAGTTACGCCTCCGTCCAGATCGAATCCAAGGCCATCACAGCCGGCGCCGCTGCCTGAGCGGTTGTGGTGGCTTTCGCAAAACTGGATCGTCACTCTGTTTGCCGACCATACCCAGATTCCTCCCGGACCACCACAGGCGGTATTGCCGCTGCCGTTCTCATAGGCCTCGCATCGCTCTATCAGCACGGAGTCAACCTGTGAAAGCACGATGCCGCTTCCCTTATGAGTGGCTGCTGCATACCCTGTAATGTTGTACACCCTGGAATTTGTGATGCGGAAGTTGAAGTGCTGATAGTATTTGACAGTTTGATCATCATAACCGATAGATACAATTCCATTTTCGCGGCAATGGTGCACCGTGCAGCTATCCAGCCATACATCGCTGAAACCTCCCTTCACGGTGCTGTTCCATTCTGACATGAACTGTATTCCACAGAAGCCAAATCCGCTCACTTCTACCTGTTTTAGACGTATGTTGCTGAGGTATCCGGACGTTTTATTGGTGTAGAATTGAATCCCATCAATATTCTTCTGGGTACCGGTGCCCGGTCCGGTGAAAATCAGGTTCTGAAGTACTATGCCCTGTGTATTGGAGGCCTTGAACCCACATAGGGTAGTGAGTGTAGTTTTGATGGTCGCCTTCCCTGTTCCATAAGTAGAAAAAACCACGGGATTAGCTGCGTTGTTGCCGTCTGCCTGATCCAGGGCGATATTTCCTGTAAAGGTTTTACCGCCTTCAAACAGTACCCTGTCGCCGGGATTGAATACCGCAGCATTGACCTTGTCGAGGGAAGTCCAGGCTGTGGCGAGGCTCAGGCCGTCGGTATTGTTGCCGGTCGTGTTCACGTAATAGGTTTTTGCTGTGGACGCAGCAGGTTCCTGCACCAATTGAAGGAGTCCGTGGGCGTACCAACGGGCCAGGTAATCATTGGGATGCAGCGCGTTGGAGGTACAGTGCACCACACCCTTGCGGCGGTAGATGGTATCGCTCAGGGTGGTCATGTCAAACAGGGCAATACCGTTAGTTTCCAGTCCTTTGAGTTCTGTCAGGAATCCATACATAGCGGTGGCGCCTGTTGCCGGTGCGCCGGTGCCATTCACATCCGGCAGCATATTCCCAATCAGGATAAATTCGGCGTCCGGACAATCGGCCTTGATTTTCTGGATGGCTGAGGCCATGCTGCTGCGAAAGGAAGCCGCGGTCGTTCCCCAGATATCATTCATGCCCATATCCAGCAGCACCAGGTCGGGTTTATTCGGATTCACCATGGCCTGGCAGTACTGGTCCACCCAGGCGGCGGTCTTTCCCCCGCAGGATCCGTTGATATTGGTTATCGAGGATCCGTATTTTCGGGCCAGCTCATCACAGAACAGATCCACGTAGCTGTGCATGTAGGGTTTGGTCACCGGGAAATTCTTGGTATCACCGGCAAATCCGCTCACGTTCAACCCGGCGGTGATGCTCATTCCATAGGCCTGTACCACCAGCGACTGCCTGGCTTTCAGCTTCGCCAGCGTTTTAGGCAACAGGTTTCCTTTGGAAGCCAGCAGGGCATCGCCCCGCCAGTCGCTGCGATCGGGGATATAGGTTACGCAGGTCCATGAGGTAGGCTTGGTGTTCAACAGTTTATTTTGGCCTACCTTCTGTTCGACAGTTGCGGATACAGCGGTACTTAATTGGGTGATGACCCTTCCGCTTACGGAATAATCCGTTCCTGCCTTGAACGACTGCGAAAAATCGTAGTTGGTCACGGATATGATTTTTGATGGTTTGAACATCAGGTCTGCCTTAGCGTTCACCCCATTAAGCAGCACCAGTTCATTAAAAATGGTATCACTTTTCCAGAAAGGCTGGATGTATTGCCGCATGTTGCAGGTGGGTACATTGGCTGAATAGTTCGGAAACTCGTAATAGCCCCCGCTGACGGGATTCACCAGCACCCAGGCTGCCTTCGCCGGTGAGGCGGACCAGCTTGCTTCAGCCGCGCTGACATTCAGCAGCACATTGCTGTTGGCGTCATAGAAGGTACAGCTGCCCCCGGCATAGTAAATGGTATTTGGCTTCGCCGGTACGGAACCTGCCGGCGGCTGTGCGGTTAAAACCCGGAAGATGCACGTGAGCGAGAAGAACGTAAGATACATTCGCATGGAAAGCGAAGTTCTTCCAAATCAAGGTGATTTCAAAAAACTTATGAAGAAAAAATGGTACGAAGCAGCGCAGTGAAGGGGATCTGTCTGCAGCGCCGCTCAGCTGTTCATCACGCTGCCGCCATTGATGTCCAGCGCCTGACCGGTGATGCTGCGCTGTTTCAACAGGTAGGCCGTGAGTTGGGCTATTTCCTGAGGCTGGCTCATGCGGCCCAGGGGCACCGATTTCATGGCCAGGTCGTGAAAGGCTTCTACGCTTATTCCCAGATGTTCCGCAAGTCCTTCCATGCCTTCGCGCGACATATCTGTTTCTACCCATCCCGGGCAGATGGCGTTCACCAGGATGTTCCTTGGCGCCAGTTCCACAGCCCAACTGCGCATCAATCCTAAAAGCCCTGCTTTGCTGGCACAATAAGCGGTATATCCGGCTACGCCAAGGCGCGCTAATACGCTGCTGGTCATAAGGATATAGGCCGGCTTTTCAGGGGCTGGCTTTAGCCCGGGTAGAAACGCCTGTACAAACTCATAGGTGCCGCTCAGGTTGGTGCTGATGATTTCGTCCCAGCGGTCGTTTTCACCGTAGTGGTTTTCTCCACCCAGTCCGGCATTGGCAACCAGCGCCCGGATGGGCATACCTGACCACCCGGCTGCGATCTGCTGCATTACGATCCTGTCGCGCACGTCACCACAGGCGATATCATGCCCGTTTCCGGGAAGCGCGGCGAGGGTTTCCTTAAGGGCTTCCTCACGACGTCCAAGCAGCAGGCATTGCCAGCCTTCTTTGGCCAGTTCCAGGGCCATAGCGCGTCCGATGCCGCTTCCGGCTCCGCTGATGACTACTGCTCCGAGGCTCATGACTCAGGATTTTCGTTTTGGGGCGGTTGTATGGGCGAATTGCTATTCGCCCTTACATTCGCCCTTACGGGTCTGTCGTCACGACGGGGAGGGCGATCCTGCCTGGGTGGGCGGTCCTGACGGGGTGGTCTGTCCTGTCCGGGCGGGCGCTCCTGACGGGGTGGGCGGTCGTCGCGGCGGGGTGGTCTGTCCTGTCCCGGAGGACGCTCCTGACGGGGTGGGCGGTCGTCGCGGCGGGGTGGTCTGTCCTGTCCGGGAGGACGATCCTGACGAGGAGGGCGGTCCTGACGAGGAGGGCGGTCCTGACGAGGAGGGCGGTCGTCGCGGCGGGGCGGTTGTATGGGCGAATTGCTATTCGCCCTTACATCCGCCCTTATGGGTCTGTCGGATCTGCCTTTATCCCGTCGTTGGTTGCGCTTGTCTTTTTCTTTGCGGGAGAGTTGTTCGCGGACGGCTTTCTCCAGTGCAGCGTCATCGTCTTCTGCAATGCGGTCTTCGCTGCTTACGCGTTCCAGCACGGCTGCAACAGGTGCCAGGTCACTGAGCGCTGCTACCTTCTCCCCTCTTCCATTGGCTTCCATCAGCTCGCGCACCTTCTGCACCGGGAGTGCCACCCAGTTCTGGTCTTCTTCATAGCAGAACCAGATAAGTCGTTTTAATACGTCGGTTTTTTGCGACAGGGCGAGGCCGTTTACCGTGTCAAGTTTGATGGTCTTCACCTTTGGAAACTCGCTGAGCGCCTCCATATAATTATCCAACTCGAAGTTCAGGCAGCATTTGAGCCTTCCACATTGGCCGCTGAGCTTGAGTGTGTTGATGCTCAGGTTCTGGTAACGCGCTGCAGTAACGTTCACCTGACGGAAATCGGTGAGCCAGGTGCTGCAGCACAGCTCTCTTCCGCAGGAACCTACACCGCCCAAACGTGAGGCCTCCTGACGGTAGCCGATATGGCGCATCTCAATCTTCACCTT
>JAGWYC010000133.1 GCA_018969565.1 Bacteroidota bacterium
GTTAGCCTGTGCAACGCCGCTGCTCAGGGAAGGCATTCCGGGAGGGGAGAAGCCTTTGTGAATGCCGGCATACAGATCCATGCGTGTGTCTATCTTGTAATTAAGGCCAACACCGGGTAACAGAATCTTCATCCTGTTTTTAGCAGATTGCAGCGCGGAACCTATTCTTGCTACATCATTATTCCCATAATTCAGGAACTCAAATTGGATGTCTTCATATCGAATTCCCGGGGTGATGCTTAATCCTTTGAAATTGATATTGTAGCTAAAGAATGCGGCCAGGCTATTGGCATTGCGAATCTGATTTTCCGCATTTCCTTTTATTCCGGCTGCCGTAAGCACCATGATTCCTTTGTTCATTGCATAGGTTGATTTCGTAGCAAATCGGTCGGCCTGGTCTTCGTGGTATCGAATGCCCAACTGGGCTTTTGAGTTGATGTGTTTCGTGTTGAGGGAATATTGTATCTGGGTTTCCAGTCCTCTTGAAAAGTAAGTCCTTGCGGCACTTTGGTATTCTATATTTCCATCGGCCGCTCCGGTCATGATTTGATAGGCGGTCTGATTTGACGACGGATTTGACAGAATGGTATTCAGCCCGATTCCACCGACTGTATTCACCCTGGACCAGTCGCGAAAGGTTCCGGAATAATAGGCTTTTGTATTTACGGACAAATTTCTTGCAGGACTGATGAGATGGCTGAGTGAAAGGTGCTGGTGGTTCATATTCAGCAAATCCTTCTGGGTTGCAGCATAACGGCGCAGCGGATTTCTCTTGTAATCATCATAGGTTAATCCAAGGTAGCTTTCATTTCCGAGCTCGCCAGCCTGAACGAACTTGAGCATGAACGACTGCGGAATTCGCGCTCCCTGATTGGTATGCCATCTGAACTTGCCCATGATATCACGGCGGTCGAAGCCTGTATTTCCTCCTCCATCCAATTGTTTAAAGCCACGGCTTGCCAGGCGGTTTACCTCCAGTACATAGTCAAAGTTCTTTCGACTGTCGCCAACCCAAACCCTTTGCTGATTATTGCCAAAACTTCCGTAGGAAATTTGAACAAAGCCCTTAAATGTGCCAGGAATTGGCGTTGACAAAAGGTTAATCGCGCCACCAATGGTATATGGGCCATATTTTATCTGGCTGCTGCCTTTCAATACCTCCACGCCATGCATGCGCGCAAAGGTTGGAAAGTAATAGGCAGAGGGGTCGGCATAGGGAGCCGGTGCTATCAGGATGCCGTCTTCCATCAGGGTAATTTTGGCGCTGCGATTCACTGAAGTGCCGCGTAAACCTATGTTGGGGCGTAATCCGAAGCCCTCCTCATCCCTGATATTAACCCCTGGAATCATCCTCAGCACATGGTTCACATTGGGTTGATTGAGCAGCGCAAGGGTTTTGCTGTCTATGTAAGCACCGGAGCCAATTTTCAGGCAACCTTTCTCACCAACAATTGTCACCTGATCCAAACCCGTTAGTTTGGTGCTGTCCAGCAACAGAGTCTGCGCCCGGGCTGTAGAGATTAAGACCAATGTCATGGTCAGGAAGTAACTTATATGTTTCATGATTGGGAATCTGTTTCGAGATGAAGTAAGCTGTGCGGCTGATATAGGCCTTCGTGCCTCGAATCCATTAAGGATTTCCGGGCTCCTGTTCCCTTGATTCTTGATTTCATCAGCCGTTTCGCTCATTATTTAGAAAGATTATAAATAGCAATCAGGCCGCGAAGTAATCATCCTGAATCCAGATTTCCCAAATTATTTAGAATTGTTTTAAATAAGAGGGTTATGATTTTTGTCAGGCACCATAAAAAAAGCCCAATCCTTGGTAGGAAAGGGCCTTTAATTACAGTTTTTATCTTCTAAATGCGATGAAGGGTAACCCGCTTATGTCAGGGTTGAGGTGCGCATGGCACCTTGCCGCTGGCAGCAGATGCTTTCGCACGTTTGCGTTTGCCCCAGGGAAGTGGGAGGTACTTATCAGGATAGCTGCGGATATCGGTCATGAGGCAAGTAAGTTCAGCGCTGGTTTTTACCAGGTTGTTGTACAGTGACTCATTGGTGGCCAGTTGTCCGAGGCTGCCCTCTCCACTATTGATTCTGTTTATTACCGTGCTCAGATTGTTGATGGTTTCCTGAAGCTGATTCATCATGGCACTTACGTCCACGCTGTCGGCTTCTTTTCCGATGCGTTCAAAACTCTTCAGCGAAGAGGAAATGCTCTGGTTATAGGACTTAAGATTTTCAGTTAGTTGTTTGACGTTGCTGATACTGCCTTCAACCCCGGGCTTGCTCTGTTGAATAAGGCCATTCACCTCTTCTATGGTTTTCTGAAGGGATGCAAGAGTTCCGGGCAATTGATCTTCAAAACGAACCAGCGAGGGTCTGCTCAGAATTTCATTGAAGCGCTGCAGTACACTGTCGGCTTGCTCGGCAATCGGTCCAAGCTTTTGATTCACCTTTTCCGTCATGTCCGTTTCCAACATGCCTTTCAATGTATCTCCGTCTTGTGCAAATTTGGAACTTTCCCCTAGCAGCAATTCCATGCGTTTGTCCCCGAGAATTTCCACCACGATTTTCAAACGGGAGTCGCTGGGAATATTGAGGTCGGAATAGATTTCAACCCTGGATATGATTTTGTGGTCATTCCCATTGAGGGCTACTTTCTTCACCTGACCGATGCGAACCCCATTGTAGGTAACGGCAGCGCCTTCATTCAAGCCGCGAACATTGTCATACACGGCGTAAAAAACGCGGCCTTTGGCGAAAACATCATCCTTTCCTGACATGTAGTTGTAGCCCAGTACCAAAATGGTGATGGCCACTGCGGTAAGGGCGCCTACCTTGCTCTCGTTGCTGATTTTCAAAATTGAGAAGTATTGTTTGGTTTCAAAGATAATTGCTGCAGTTGAATGCCTCAGGGTTAGGGTCTGACTGGACTTATTTGTTTGTTGATTGTGTCTTTACCGCTTGCCTTAGGAGGGCTGACGGGTGTTGTTTTAGGCAGGCGTGATTCCCTTTCCTTTTTATATTCCCTTACGGCCTTGAACAGGGCAGTAGCAATTTGTTTTTGTCCATCGGGTGTTTTTAACACGGCACGGTCTGAAGGGTTAGTCAGAAATCCAATTTCTACCAGCACACTGGGCATAGCGGTGCGCCACAAAACCAAAAAACCGGCCTGTTTAACTCCACGACTTTTTATTTTTCCGGTTTTGGCAATCTGGTATTCTACTTTGGATGCAAAGCCAGTGCTGGCTTCCATATATGCATTCTGCACTAAGGTGAAAATTATATGACCTTCCGGGCTTTCGGGGTCAAAACCTCCATACGAGGCATTATTCTGATAATTGGTTTCCAGTGTTATGGCGGCGTTTTCCCTTTTTGCCACACTGAGGTTCCCTTCAGTTTTGTGTAAACCCATCAGATATGTTTCAGATCCGGCGGCAGTGGTATTCTTGTTTGAGTTGCAGTGGATGGAAATAAACAGGTCGGCATTGTTTTTGTTAGCAAGTTCCGGTCTTTTGTACAGTTCAATGAATTCATCTGTTTTTCTGGTGTATAACACCTTTACATCCTTGAGGCTGTCCTGTAACAGTTTTCCCAGCCGCAACGCAACCCCAAGGGTAACCTGCTTTTCAAAAATTTCACCGGCTCCGTTGCAACCCGGATCCTTACCGCCATGTCCTGCATCAATCACAATAACCGAAACTGCATCGCTCAGAGGCTTTTGCTTTGACTGGAAGGAGAAAAAAGAAACAACCAGAAATCCAAAGAAAATAAGGAAGGGTAATTTCGCCGACTGAACAGAAGTATTCATGGTAGAATCGTTCGCTGCTGTTTGAACTCCCGAAAGTAATTTGCGCCCCTTCATGTACCATAAAACGCATTCAAAACTTATGCCATTGCCCTTGTTTATGGTCTGTCTGTTTTGTATCTGCGTAAGTCCTAAAGCCCTGTCAGCGCTGGATATTCAGGGCTTGTCCGCAAATGTGGACGACACCGGTAGGTTGGCGCGCAAGAGCTCCGGTCTGGATCAGGAAATTGAATATCACGCAGAGGACTCTATCATTTTCGACCTGAAGAGGCAGGTTGTGCATCTGTACAATAAAGCCTACCTGAAATACGGCTCCGTTGAATTGGAGGCCTATTATATCATGTCTGATTTGCGCCGTAAAGAGTTGTTTGCCAAGGGCGGCTTCGACAGTGCCGGCCACTACGCATTCCAACCGGTGCTGCATGATGGTGATGACAATTACACCGCTGATAGCATGCGTTATAACAGCGAAACGCGCAAGGGAAAAGTGTATGGATTACGACTGGTTGAGGATGAAGCAATTATTTCCTGCAATCAGGTTTTCAGGAATGCCGATGGTTCTTTTCTGGCGGACAGGGGCAAGCTGACAACCTGCAACGCGCCGCACCCGCACTTTTATTTCGATGCACGAAAACTCAAGGTCATTCCGAATAATAAAGTGATTTTTGGCCCAGCCAATCTGGTAGTGGAAGATATGCCAACACCGCTGGCGCTCCCTTTTGGATTGGTTCCTACCAAGAAAGGCAGACGAAATGGCGTGCTATTCCCCAGTTACGGATTCCAACAAAACAGAGGTGGATTTTATCTGGAGAATTTAGGTTATTATACCGGATTAGGTGATAACCGTGATCTGACTTTAAGCGGTGCGGTGTTCTTCAACGGTGATTATCGCCTTGCAGCCTCATCACGGTTTGTAAAACGCTACCGATACCAAGGCGATTTCAACTTCGGGTTTTCGGTGTATTCGCAAGGGGAAAAGACCAGTAAAACGTTTTTCAGGCAAAGAGACTTTAACCTGCAATGGAAATACACCTTGCATCAGAATGTTCGACCCGGCACAAGGTTCTCTGCCAGTGTGGACATGGGAACACCCGGTTTTAAACGCATCAACTCCAATGACCCCAGAGCTATTGTTCAAAGCCAGTTCAACTCCAGCGTCAGTTATGGAAAAACCTTCCTGAATAACCGTTTTAACTTGAATATCGCGGCCACCCACAATCAGAATACGGCCAACCGAAGCATCAACTTTAATCTACCCAACCTGAGTCTGAATATGCAGCGTTGGCAGCCATTCCTGAAGAAAAATCAGGCTGCCGACAATTGGATTAAGCAACTGAATTTCACCTATAACCTGGATATGCAGAACAGACTGAGTACCTATGATTCTGTTTTGTTTTCAGAACGGTATATGGATGCGTTGAGTAAACTCCAAAGTGGTTTAAAGCACAGTATTCCACTAAGTACCATTGTAAAACTGAGTAAGGGCAGAATCAACATTACACCGGCTGTAAGTTATCAGGAATGGTGGTATATGAAATCTTCCTTGCGCTATTGGGATGCTGCTTCGAAGAAGGTACTGGATTCTACTGCGAAGGGCTTTACACGCGCTGCATCTTATGCAGCAAGCATCAGTGCCTCAACGAATATCTACGGTACGTTCACGGGTTTAAATTGGGGTCGTATCCGTGCATTACGTCATGTCATTACCCCAACGCTGAATGTTTCCTATCGTCCGGATTTTGCCGCACCCAGATTCAAGTATTTCCGTAGCGTCCAAACTGATTCAACCGGTAAAAAAGAACAATACAGCATCTTCCGCAATGCG
>JAGWYC010000134.1 GCA_018969565.1 Bacteroidota bacterium
GCGCAGCCACCGCTGCATCTTCGTCATCAATGAATTGCCTGACCTGCAGCCCCGTATTCAGGTGGCCCTGTTCAACATCCTGCAGGAAGGTGATGTGCAGATTCGCGGGTTTAAACTTCGCCTGCCCCTGGATTTACAGTTTGTGTTTACCGCCAACCCGGAAGACTATACTAATCGGGGCAGCATCGTCACGCCCCTGAAAGACCGCATCGGCAGCCAGATCCTCACCCATTACCCCAAGGATATTCAAACCTCCATAGCCATCACCGCGCAGGAGGCAAAACTGTCTGAGGCACAGCGCAGCGCGGTGGATATTCCTGACCTGATGCGCCTGCTCATGGAACAAATCGCTTTTCAGGCGCGGAAGAGCGAGTTCGTAGATCAGAAAAGCGGGGTGTCGGCGCGACTCAGCATCTCGGTATTCGAACAGGTGGTCAGCGCCGCCGAGCGCAGGATGATCCTGAGCGGCGACAAGCACACCGTGTTGCGTGTAGCCGACCTCTATGCCGCCGTTCCTGCCATCAACGGCAAGATTGAAATGGTGTATGAAGGCGAGCTGGAAGGACCTTATCACGTGGCGCTGAACCTGATCATTCAGAGCATCCGCGAAACCTTCACCGCTTATTGTCCGGTGGAAGGAAAGGCACGGCAGAACGACAAGAAGCCGCTGGATCCGTATCGTGAAGTGACCCGCTGGTTCGGCGAAGGCGCCTTGCTGGACTTGTCGCTGGACATGAGCGATGCCGAATACCGCAAGGAGCTGGAGAAAGTGCCCGGGCTCTATGATCTGGCCCTGAAGTACTTCCCCAACCTGTCAGATGCCGCCCACCACTACACGGCCATGGAGCTGATTCTGCACGGACTGGCGGCCATTTCCAAACTGAGTAAAACCTACCACGACGGCAGCATGCAGTTTGCCGACCTGTTTGGCAGCATATTGCCCGGCAGCGATGAGGAACGTGGCTGATACGAGGATTGGAACTATTTTTGTTTTAACGGGATTATGAAAACCAGAATCCTTTCCATCGCCCTTTTATTCAGCCTTCCGGCTTGCGACGTCCTGCAGCATGCGGTAAAAATGAGCGAGCAGCTGAACCCCATTCCTACGGAGTCTGAAGTGGTGGCGGGGCTGAAAGAAGCGTTACGCAACGGAACCGGCAGCGGTGCCGATTTGCTGTCGAAGCCGGGTGCCTTCTTTAACAATAACCTGATCAAAATCCTGTTTCCGCCTGAAGTGGCCAATGTAGAGCAGAAACTGCGGGCCATCGGACTGGGTTCTGAAGTGGACCGTGCGGTGAGGGCACTGAATGATGGCGCAGAAAAAGCCATGTTGCAGGCCAAGCCCATCTTCGTCAATGCCATCAGCAATATGAGTTTCAATGATGCTATGGGAATCCTGAAAGGCGGTCAGGGCGCGGCCACCAATTACCTCAGAAACACTACCGGATCGGCCCTCCGTGCAGCCTTCAAACCAACCATCACCGAAGCACTGAACAGTGTGGGCGCTACCCGCTACTGGAGTGACCTGTTTACCGCCTACAACAAAATCCCGCTGGTAAAACCGGTAACAACTGATCTGGAAAGCTATGTCACCGAAAAGGCAACGGTGGCCCTGTTTTCGGAAATCGAAAAAGAAGAAAATGCCATCCGTTCCAACCCCGCCAAGCGCGGTACTGAACTGCTGAAAAAAGTATTTAACTACGCAGACATGCAGTAGTTTTTCAGCGCATGGCGTTTGCGTATTTAATGTCTGTTTAAGGCATTGAACGAATAAACCGAAGTCGGTTTGCACGTGGGTGTTCTATTCCCTTATTTTACCTGTTCATGCGGTTTATGCTGCCTGCGGTATTGTGTGTCTGCCTGTTCCGGGCGGCCGTTCTGTGCGGGCAGGATACAGATCCTTTGCAGCAGCGTTACAGCATCCGGATGGAACAGCAGCCGCTGGAGCAAATCCTGAGGACGCTGGAAACCCAAACCGGTCTGAGTTTCCACTACGAGGCCTCGCTGCTGCAAACGGAACGATTATTCAGCTTGAACATGCAGCGCCGGCGGCTGGATGATGCCCTGAAGGAATTGCTGTGGGAAGCGGGTCTGGGTTATAGCCGGGAAGCGCCCCGGCAACTGGTGTTACATCCGCTGAAGGCAGCGGCGAAAATCGGAAAGGAATACCGCATCAGCGGCACCATCACTGATTCCGCAGGTGGTGAGAAAATTTCCGGTGCGCTGATTGCCGTGGAAGGCGGGAACCGGATGTGCTTCAGCAATGAACACGGATACTTCAGCCTGCTGCTGCCTGACGGAACCTCCAGGCTGAGCATCAGCTACCCCGGCTACCGAACGCAGCGCGACACCCTGCGCGGTGGCCGTGATTATGTGCGGGGCTATCGCTTACAGGATCTTCCTGCCATGGATAAGCTGACCATCTTTGCGCCGGAACAGGCAGACCTGCGCCCCATACGCAGCGGACAGTCGGATCAGATTAGCATCAACAGAAGTAAAACCCAGCGACTGCCTTTTCTATTAGGCGAGCCGGATGTGTTTAAAGCATTTATGTGGTATCCGGGGGCATACGGTGGCGGCGAGGCCATGTTTGGGCTTCATGTGCGCGGCGGAAGCCCCGACCAGAACCTGGTGCTGCTGGATGGTGTTCCTGTTTTTAATGCTTTTCACCTGTTCGGAGTATTTGGCATTTTCAATAATGACATCGTCAACAGCGCAGTATTGCACAAGGGCAGCTTCAGCGCAGCACAGGGCGGACGGCTGAGCAGCATGGTGGATGTGCGCACCCTGGAGGGGAATGCTTCGCGGATCAAAGGCTCTGTGTCGCTGGGCGTATTGGGTTCCAGAATGATGCTGGATATTCCGCTGCGCAAGAACAGCACGAGTTTGTTGGTGTCCGCCCGCCGCAGCTATCTCGACTTCATGGCCGATGTTTTTGGACGGCTCAGCGGCGCCACCGACACACTGGGAAATAACGGTTACTACTTCTATGATGCCAACCTGAAGCTCACCCACCGCTTTTCAAAACGCAGCCGCGTACAGGCGATGGGGTATTTCGGGGAAGATCGATTGTATTACGTGGATTACAGTCGCTATGGCAGCGACAGCCTGATTAACCGGGAGCGGCGCAACCAACAGAGCAGTTGGGGCAACAGGCTCGGGTCGCTGCAATGGAATTACCACAGCGCTTCAGGCATTCAGTTGGAGGCTGTGGCCTTCTATACCTCCTACGCATATTCATTTCTGCAGGGCTTCACCATGAACAGTGAAAACCTGAAGTTGAATACACGCATCAACCAGACCACAGAGTATCGCTTTTTATCGGGCATTGAACAAAGCGGATTCAGGGCTCAGGCCGGATTGCCCCTGCGGCCATCCCTGAACCTGAAAACCGGCTTCCAGGCATCACGCCTCTACCTGCAACCCGGCTTGCGCATTTATTCCAATCAACTCAATCAGGCATACAGCAGTACCCGGGAAGGAGATCAGGCGCGCAGCGCCACAGAATTGTTCGGCTTTTATGAATTGCACTGGCAACCGGATAAGAAGCTGCTGGTGCAGGCAGGTGTGCATCATTCAGGCTTTAAGGTGAAGGAAGGCTGGTATCTGAATCCACAGCCACGGGTGCAGGTGAAATGGAATCCGGTAAGGCCCCTCTGGGTGCGCTTTGGTTATTCCACCATGCAGCAGTTTTTTCACCTGCTCAGCAATCCGAGCCTCGGCTTACCTTCTGATTTATGGGTGCCCAGCACGGATTCCATCCGGCCGGAACAAGCCCGTCAATATTCCGCAGGCATGACCCTGAACCTGAAACGTTTCCAGTTTTCCGCAGAAACCTTTCATAAGGAATACCGAAACCTGCTGGAATACAAAGAAGGCGCAGATTACCTCACCACCGGTATCAACTGGGAACAGAACATCACCTCCGGTAAAGGACTGAGCTACGGCTACGAAGCCATGCTGGAAAAGGTGAGCGGGCGCACCCGGGGCTGGATTTCCTATACCTGGTGCAAGGCTACCCGCAGTTTTGCAGAAATCAACGGCGGTAATCCATTTCCTTATCGCTACGACCGAAGGCATAACCTGGCCATCGTAATTACCCATAGTTTCAAATCAGGCATACACGCTTCGGCAGTATGGACCTATAACAGCGGATTTGCCGTTACCCAGCCCATACAGCGCTACCCCTCGCCCATACCCGGAGAGCCTTTCCGGGAAGTGTATATCTACGGACCGCGCAATGGTTACCGCACACCTGACAACCACCGCCTGGACATCAACCTGAGCATCGAAAAAAAGAAGAAATACTATACCCGAACCTGGAACATCGGCCTGTTTAATGTATATAACCGGGTGAATCCATTTTACCTGCAGCTGGGATATGACGAACAGGGAAGAAGGCGTTTATATTCCGTGAGTTTCCTTCCCTTGCTGCCCAATATCAGTTGGAGGGCTACGTTGCATTGACATGAAGACTACTATGATGCAACAAGGATTAGCCCTGCTGCTGTCCTGTTTTTGTTTCCAGGCTTGCACCAAAGTGGTGGATATAGATCCGGGTCAGGGCGTGCGCCCGGCGCCGGTATTTTATGCGTTCATCGCACCGGATTCTCCCATGTTGTTTTATTGCTGGAAGACCCAGGCAATCACCGATCCAGAACCTTTGCTTCCTATTGCCAACGTGGATATTCGCTGGTATCGCAACGGGAATTTACTGGGGAATGCGCAATATCAGGCGGCAGGAAGATATACATCCTCTGCTCCGGCGCCGGCGGCTGGGGAACGTATTTCGCTGCTGGTGAATCATCCGGAACTTTCCTGGCAGCTTCCTGTGCAGGTTCCGGGTAAGGTGAAGATGCAAAATCCGGATACGGCAAGCATCCTCTTGCCGCCGGGAGGGCGTTACTTCAGCATTAGTTTTAACCTGAGCGATACTGCAGCTACGGAGGATTATTACCGGCTTTATCTGTTGCATGCACAATACCGATATGTGGTTAACGGGGGCCAAAGAGATTCGGTCCTGACCACCATCAAGGAAGAAATCAGCGGCAGCGAGAATGCCTTTATCTACAATGCGGTAAACCGCCTGAATAAAACAGAAATCCTGTTCACGGATGAGGCCCTGAACGGACTGAATAAGCGCCTGCGTTTCGGCACGTTTAATATTCCCAGGACGGGTTACAACGGCAACTACCGCACCTTGCGCATGACGGTGGTTCTGGAGCGTGTAAATCAGTCTTTATATCGCTATTACAACGACCGTGCCCTGCACTTATCGTTGCTGGGCAGCCCGGTAGGGCAGGGGGGTGGTATTTTTTCCAATGTTCCCGGTGGATATGGGGTGGTTGGCGCCTATACGGCGGATGTGTTTCATATACTATTCTGAATGTGAGTTTAATCACTGCTGTCCAAAACTTTGAATATTGAACTATTAGTGTGCTGATTATCAAGGGTTTAGCAGACCGATTTTAGCCATTTTGTTTTGTGACCGGGCCGGGTCACTGAGTAGGCGAAACGCAGTGGAGCCGTATCAGCTTGCCCCGACTGTAGCGAAGCGTTGGGGAAGTGAAGCGAGCGTTGGGGAAGTGATATTGATAATAAATTATTACGTCCGGTGCATTTCCC
>JAGWYC010000135.1 GCA_018969565.1 Bacteroidota bacterium
TACCACGCTCGGGCACCAGCACTTACCACTTACCACTTATTTTATCCCGGCCCCTCCACTCCGCTCGAGGACCAGTGCACTTACCACTTATCACTTACCACTTACCACTTCCCGCCCATATTCGTTTATTTTTGACCTCAAATGCGACGTTTCTGTTATCTGGCACTCCTCGCCGTTCTGGCCGGCTGCTCTGGCAAGAAATCCGAAGAACAAGGTCCTGTGTTGTTTACGGCTATGAGTCCGGAACAAACCGGTATCACCTTCAGCAACCAACTGAACTTCAGCGATTCGGTGCATATTTTTCTGGACCAGTACCTGTTCAACGGGGGTGGTGTGGCCGCCGGCGATGTCAACAACGACGGACGCTGCGACCTGTTCTTCACCGGAAACCAGGGCGGCTGCAAGCTGTACCTGAACCAGGGCGACTTCAAGTTCAAAGATGTAACGGCCGCCTCAGGCATCAGCACCTCAGGATGGTGTACCGGCACCAGCATGACCGACGTGAACAACGACGGCTTCCTGGATATCTACGTGTGCCGCAGTGCCAACCAGATGCCGGTGAACATCAAAGCGGGCGAACTGCGTAACCTGCTTTTTGTGAACAAAGGCGACGGAACCTTTACGGAACAGTCCGAAGCACTGGGCCTGAATGGCCTGGAATACTCCAGCCACGGCACCTTCTTCGACATGGAAAACGACGGTGACCTGGATCTGTACGTGGCCAATCATCCCTTCAACTGGGCCATCAACATGGACAAGCCCTACCGTCGCGAAGACAACTACAACGACACCTTCACCAACAGCCTATGGGAAAATACCGGGAAAGGGTTTAAGAACATCACCAAAAAGGCCGGTGTGTCGAGTTACAGCTTCGGGCTGGCCGTTTCTGCCGCTGACCTGGACCAGGACGGCCTGCAGGACCTCTACGTGAGCAATGATTACGAATACCCGGATTTTGTCTGGAAGAACAAGGGCAATGGCACTTTTGAAGATGTGTGCCGCCGCTGGTTCCGGCATACGTCCTTCTACAGCATGGGCAACGACCTCGGCGATGTGAACAACGACGCGCTGCCCGATGTGGTAACCGTAGATATGCTTCCCCCGGACAATTACCGTAAGAAGACCCAGGTGGGCCCGCTCAACTGGGACCGCTACAGCATGCGCGTTGCCAATGGTTATGGCGAACAGTTCATGCGTAATACCCTGCAGATCAACAATGGCAATGGAAACTTCAGCGACATGGCATGTCTGGCCGGCGTGGCCGAAACCGACTGGAGCTGGAGTCCCCTGCTGGCCGACTACGACAACGACGGAAAGAACGATCTGTTCATCAGCAACGGGTATTACCGCGACTATAACGACCTGGATTACATCAACTACAAAGTGGAACAGTTCCGCAAGCTGAACATGGACAACTACAAGGGCTTCAAGCAGGGTTACTACCTGAAGTTCGCCAACGAGATGCCCTATAAGAAGCTGAAGAATTTCGCCTTCCGCAACAAAAACGGACTGCAGTTTGAAGATGTTTCTGCCGCCTGGGGCCTTGACTTTGAAGGCTTCAGCAATGGAGCGGCCTACGCCGACCTGGACAACGACGGCGACCTGGATCTGGTGATGAACAACCTGGCCGATCCGCCTTCGGTGTATCGCAACAATACCGATGTGAAGAAAGACCACTGGCTGCGGCTGCAATTCCGCGGCAGGCAAAGCAATCGCCTGGGCTTGGGCGTCAAGGTGCTGGCCGAAACCGACAGCGGAAGGATATACCGGGAACTCACCCTGAGCCACGGCTTCCAGAGCAGCAGCGAGCCGGTGCTGCACTTCGGGCTGGGTGCGCTTTCCAAAGTGAACAAGCTCACCGTCATCTGGCCAAGCGGACAGGTGCAGGAACTCAGCACAGTGAATGCCAATCAATTACTCACCCTGGATGAGCAACAGGCCACACAACGTGCAGGCACCAACCTCTTCGCCAACAAGAAAACCCTTGATATTCAGGAAGTTACGGCTGAATCCGGCCTGAACTTCAAACACAGCGAGCGCACGGATTTTATTGATTTCAAATTTGAACCCTTAATACCCCGCAGGCAAAGCATGCGTGGCCCTGCTTTAGCGGCTGCGGATGTGAACGGAGATACCTACGAAGATGTATTTATAGGCAATGGCGCCGGGGGAAGCGGAGGTATGCTTTTCCTGGGGAATGCCTCCGGTGGCTTCAGCACGAAGCCCGGGCCCTGGAAGGCGCATGCCGCCTCTGAGCAAACCGGAGCTGTGTTTTTTGACGCCGACGGCGACCGGGATATGGACCTTTATGTATGTTCCGGTTCCAACGAGTTTCCGGATGGAAGTCCTAACTATCAGGACCACTTATACCTAAACGACGGGCGCGGGAACTTCGCCGTGGCCGACGATCGCATTCCCGCCCTGCGTACTCCGAAGAACTGCGTGAAGGCCGCCGACGTGGATGGCGATGGCGACCAGGATCTGTTCCTCGGCGGCGCCGTGAAGCCCGACCGCTATCCCATGCCCGCACGAAGCTACCTGCTGCGGAATAACGGAGGCAGCTTCAGTGAAGCCACCGCCACCCTGGCACCCGGACTGGAACAAGTGGGCATTCTGGGCGACGCCCTGTTCGCCGACGTGAGCAACGACCAAAAAGCCGACCTGATCATCTGCGGTGAGTGGATGCCTGTGCAGGTATGGCAGAATATGGGCGGAAGCCTGAAAGAGCGCAGCACCGAACTTGGTCTGAACTCCGGCGGTGGCTGGTGGAATACGGTTCAGGCTGCCGACCTGGACGGCGACGGCGACATGGATCTGCTGCTGGGCAACCAGGGCATGAACAGCATTGTGCGGCCTGAAGCCACCCAACCTGCCAGTATCTATGCCGGCGACTTCGACAACAACGGCAGACTGGATGCGGTGTGCAGTTATTACGTGCAAGGGCAGAGTACGCCCTGGCATGCTTACGATGAAATGGCTGCTCAGATGGTGGGCTTCATGCGAAAAAACTACCTGCGCTACGGCGACTATGCCAACCAAACGGTCACGAGTATGTTTGGTTCACAGGCTGGTACGGCGTATCAGAGGCAGGCCGGAAATTTCCGCTCCTGCATTGTGTGGAACGATGGCGGTAAGCTGAATATTACGCCCATGCCGCTGCTGGCCCAGTCCGGCTGTGTCAATGGAATCGCTGCTGCGGATGTGAATGGCGACGGCAAGTTGGATATTCTGCTGAACGGAAACAATACCGGCAACAAGGCTGAGTGGGGCAATGACGATGCCCTGAACGGCCTGGTGCTGCTGAACCTGGGGCAGAAGCAGTGGAAGGCACTGCAGGCTGTCGAAAGTGGATTCTTTGCTCCGGGCAATACACGAAAAAGCGTATTGCTGAACAGTGCCCGTGGTCCCTTGCTGCTGGTTACGCGCAGCAATGAAACAGCAGGGTTGTGGCGCCTGCGTAAAACGCCCTGATGCAGTTGCCGCAGGAGCGCATCATCGTTTTCTTTGACGGATACTGCCATCTGTGCAGCGGGGTGGTGCGTTTCATCCTGGCCCGCGATAAAAAGCAGCGATTTTTGTTTGCGCCTTTGCAGGGAAGCACGGCTTCGGAAATGCTCGGTTTAGGGCCGGAGCAGCAAGCCGCACCGGACTCATTGCTGGTCTGGGAAAGGGGTCGGCTGAGGAAAGAATCTGCGGCAGCGCTGCACATTGCCCGCCACCTGCCCGGACTCTGGCGGATATTGATACTTTTGTACCTCATTCCGTCCCCGATCAGGAATTGGGTGTACCGTATCATTGCCAAACGGCGCTACCGCTGGTTCGGCAAATATGAACGCTGTATGATGCCTGAGCCGGGACTGGAACAACGCTTTCTACCATGAACCACTTTAAGAAACTGCTGCTGCTGGCAGGAATCACTGTATCGCCCTTCCTCCTGCAGCAATGCTGCCGCGATGTGGAACAACGCAACTACGTGCTGAACAACTTGCTTCCCACGCTGGTGGACTCCCTGACTTTTGCCACGGCGCCCCCTCAGGACAGTATGGACTTTGCAGACCACGCCTTCCGGGTATGGCCTATGGAACGCTACGTGCTGCACAGACGCAGTGGTTCCGGCACTGAACTGATGGCCCTGACCTATAATTGTCCTACCTATTACCGCAGTTTGGCGGGGTTGAAATTACTCAGCATCAAATCCGATGATGTCCTTTTTTCAGGCATGAATCCGGGCGACAGCCTGCAGCAGTTCTGTGAATTCAAGCTGATGGAAGACCTGATTACCAAACAAGCGGCGGACCGTGACTGGGGAAGCATGGATCAGTTGCTGGCCGGCATCAACAAACGCATGCAGGAAGGCGCCAAACTGGAAAGCTCCATGGGTATGCCACGGCTTGATTTTGTGTTTCGCTTCAAGAAGAAGCCGCTGCCGGGCCGCCACAGCATTTATTTCAGCGGAATACTCAGCAATGGCGATGTGTTAAGCGGAGGCTCGTATGCGTTCAGCTTGCGTTAGGGAAGCATTTCAAACCACAAACCAAATACAGTCAAGTTTGGAGTTAAGGAGTTTTGGAGCGTTGGGTTTTGTTTTGCTGAGGGCTGTCAAAACCGGCTTTGTACCTACTCCGCATAACGCCTCAGTCGCTCGAGTACAGTGTTGAATTCGTTCGGCAGTGGTGCTTCGAAATACATTTCTTTTCCGCTTTGGGGATGAATGAACCCAAGTCCTGCGGCGTGTAATGCCTGTCCCTGCATCAGGGAGAGATTGTGTTCCATGAACTGTCTGAATTTGGGCAAGTGGCTTTGGCGAAGCACCTGATCGCCGCCGTACAGCGGGTCATTGAACAAGGGGTGTTTCAGGGCGGTCATGTGCACCCTGATCTGGTGGGTGCGTCCTGTTTCCAGTTGCAGTTTCAGCAGGGTGGCGTGGCCAAAGCGTTCCAGCACTTCATAATGCGTAACAGCCCATTTGCCGTTTTCCTCGTTTCCGGTGTTTACGTAGCGACGGCGGTCTTTGGTATCGCGGGTCAGGTAGCCGCTTATCGTGCCTTTGTCTGCTTCCACATCGCCCCAAACCAGTCCGATGTAATGCCGGTGTATGCTGTGGCGATAGAACTGTGCCGCCAGCGCAGTAAGTGCTTCTTCCGTTTTAGCCACCACGAGCAATCCGCTGGTATCCTTATCAATCCGATGCACCAGACCCGGCCGGTGACCTGCCAGTTGCGGCAGATTCCGGAAATAGTAAACCAATCCGTTCACCAGGGTTCCGTGGTAATTGTTGTAACCCGGATGTACCACCATGCCGTCGGGCTTGTTCAGCACCAGGAGCTGATCATCTTCATACACAATATTCAGCGGAATCGGCTCGGGCAGCACCTCGGTATCCCTCGGCGGGTCCGGCAACACGATGCTGATTACATCGTGGGGTTTGATGCGGTAATTGCTTTTTACAGTTTTACCGTTTACCAGGATGGAACCGGCCTCGGCAGCGGCTTGTATGCGGGTGCGGCTGGCATTGGCAATTTTATGCATCAGCCACTTGTCAATGCGCATCAGCTCCTGGCCGGGATCGGCGGTGAAGCGAAAATGCTCGTAGAACTCCTGTTCGTCGC
>JAGWYC010000136.1 GCA_018969565.1 Bacteroidota bacterium
TTATGATGCACAGTTCAAAAGCGCCGAAGACTATGATGTGTGGTTGCGCGGTGTATCAGAAGGGCATCGCTGCAAAGTGTTATCCGCGGTGCTGAGCAAATACCGGGTTCACGGCAACAGCGAAAGCATGACATTCAGCAGGGAAATCCAGCAGAACACCCTGAAGGTGGTGAGCGCCCATTGGGAGCGATTGCTGGAAACCAAACTCAACGATGCCGAGCGGGAAGCATTGGGCGATTTGCTTTATAAAAAGGGCAGCCCCTTGCAGAATCCCAGGCTGAGTTTCAACCTGCTGCACCAATTATATGCCCTGAAATCGGGTACAGGTGGATTTTCGCATGCCCTTAACCGGGAAATCTTCTTCTGGTGGCGTACTGCCATCTATCGCTTGCCACGCTTTACCCCCGCCAACTGGTTCATACTGCGCAGCCGCATGCTGCGTCGTTTGCCCATGCGGGAAAAAGCTGTGCTCATCATCAAATGCCTCTTCTTCAAACAGAATACGCTTATGGCCACGCAACATAATCAGGGAAAACTCGTGTATGACATCGGGTACCACGAAGGACAGGACACCGCCTACTACCTGAAAAAAGGGTACAAAGTGGTGGCCGTTGACGCCGACCGCTCATTAATTGCCAAGGGTAAGGAGCAACATGCCGCTGCCATTGCCTCAGGTCAACTGACCCTTGTGGAGAAAGCTATCTACGAACAAGATGACCAGGAAGTAGCGTTCTTTATTTCCGATAATTCAGAGTGGAACAGCCTGAACAGCGATTTTGCAGGACGGAATGAACTGGGTACCAGAACGGAAAAGGTTACTACCATCCGGCTGGATAGCCTCATACAGACTTACGGAAAACCTTATTTCCTCAAAATTGATATCGAGGGCTATGATGTGCATGCCCTGCGCACCCTCTCACCCGAATTGGCGCCGGAATTTATTTCGGTAGAAGCCCTGAGCCTGACGGCAACGCATACCCCGGATGAACAGGAAACCCTGGCCACCCTGAACGAACTGCGTCGCCTCGGCTATCGCCGCTTTCGTCTGGTTGATCAGACTGAATTTGCAGCGATGGAACCGGGAAAAGCTTTTTATGGCGTTGATCGCTTCGCCGCAGAGCCGCTTTGGGCCGGTTTGTTGCGCCGTTTTCTGATGAAACGCGGGTATCGTTTAAAGCGCTACAGCAACCGCGATTGGATCAATGCCCGCTGCAATCACCACTTCGAATATGGTTCTGCGGGACCGCTTCCGGAAGAACTTGATGGCACCTGGCTCAACGCCGAACAGGCCGCAAAAGCCATCAAATATCACCTTGCAGAAGCTGTAAAACGCGGCATGACCGGCTTCTGGGTTGACTGGCATGGCAGAAAATAAACGACTTCCCGTTTCGGCACTCGTTGGCACCTGCAACGAAGCCCACCTGCTCAGGCAATGCCTGGACAGCCTGCAATGGTGCGATGAAATCCTGGTGGTTGACCTGGAATCAAATGATCATCCGGAACGCATGATACAGGGCCATGAACGGATGGAGCATTACCGCCGGGTGAGCCGTATCGAAGACATCTTTCCGGTGTTCATCCCTAAACTGAAGCATCAATGGGTACTGCTTATAGACCCCGATGAAGTGCTGGACCCTGAGCTTCAAAAGCAACTTACGGAATTTATACCTCAGGCCCCTGAAGACGCAGGCCGCATCAATACCCCCATTCGCTACTACTTCAAAAAACACGCACTCAAAGGAACGGTGTGGGGCGGAAAACGCATCGGACGCCTGCTGATACACCGGGAACGGGTGCTCGTGGCCGATACTGTGCATACCGCTATTACCCTGAAGGAAGGATTCAGAACCCACAAAATCCGCCACGCCGGAAACAATGTGGATCACCATTACTGGATGAGCGGATGGAAGCAGTTATTTGAAAAACACCGCCGCTACCTGCAAGGCGAAGGCCTGAACATGTATCGAGAAGGAAAACGCTACAACCTGCCCGCACAACTCTGGTCGGGCATGCAGGCATTCCGGGAAAGTTTCATTCAATGCAAAGGCTACCTTGACGGTATTACCGGATTGTCGCTCAGCCTCTTCTGGGCCTGGTATCAGGTAGGTAAATGGCGCTCGCTCAGACATTATCAGCGCAGCCTGAAAAACACAAAATAACCATGAACGAAAAAACACTTCATACCCTGCCTGAAGGCTATACAGAATGGCCCCGCATAACGGTGGTTACGCCTTCCTATAATCAGGGTCCTTATATAGAAGAAACCATACAATCTATTATCGGACAACAATACCCAAACCTGGAATACTTCGTTGTTGACGGTGGCAGTAAAGATGAAACGGTTTCTATCATCGAGAAGTACAGTGCGCATATCAACTGGTGGGTAAGCGAGAAAGACCGAGGGCAGACGGATGCCATCAACAAAGGATTCAAGCGTGCTACCGGTGACATTGTGAACTGGATAAACAGCGATGATATTTTATATCCGGATGCACTGTTTCATATAGCGCAAACCTATATAGCCAACCCCGAAGCAGGCTTTGTGTACGGAAAAACACAGCGCTTCAACAGCAAGGGTCCTATGGAAATGATGCAACATGATGTACCCGATTTGCCCTTGATGTATTATTATTATTTTCCTTACGGGCAGCAGGGTTGTTTTTATAAGAAAAGCATCCTCGAGAAAATTGGATTCCTGAATGAATCACTGCATTTCAGTATGGATTTCGATTTGTTTATCAGGCTGCATCTGCATGCCAAAACCGTTAAAACAGATTTCCTGGTCGGCGGATTCAGAGACCATGAGGCCAGCAAAACGAACAATCTTGAAGCCGTTATGGTCAAGGAAAACCTGGGGGTATTCCGATGCCTTCTGGAGGCCTTCGGCTACAGCGAAGGCGTGGCGGCTATGGAAGCCTGTGGCGCTCCGACGCTGAAATTGCATGGGTACGATAACCCCGCTGTTTGGTTCAGCGCTGCAGAACTGGGCCACATGACTTCCCGTTTCTTAGTCAGGTATATTTATTTTTCCGATATACATAAGAAGTATAACTACCTTTTTCACGCACTTAAATTCATCAGAAAACATGATCCGCAGGAATTTGGCAAGAAGCGGAAGTATTTTGATGGCCTGCTGAGAAAATCAGCACTGCTTCGCTTTTTTAAATCGTAAACCATGTGTGGCATAGTCGGCATATTTGATCTTCAACACAAGCTGTCAAAGGAAGACCTGGTGGCCTTTACCGACAGCATGCATCATCGTGGACCGGATGGTTCCGGTTATGCGTTGTTAAGCGGAAACCACCTGGGACTGGGCCACCGCCGTTTGTCCATTCTTGACCTTTCTGAGGCCGGCAGCCAGCCCATGCACCTGCTCCATGGGCGTTATACCATTGTGTACAACGGGGAAATTTTCAACTTCCTGGAACTGCGCCGTGAGTTAAAAAGTCTCGGATATCAATTTCAGAGCGATACCGACACTGAAGTTTTTGCCCTGGCCTACCACCATTGGGGAACCGATTGCTTCAACCGCTTCAACGGCATGTGGGCTGCCGCCATCTGGGACGAGGTGAACCGGGAACTTTTACTGTGCCGCGATCGTTTCGGCATAAAGCCCTTATACTGCTACACCCGGGAGGGCTATCTGGCCTTTGCAAGTGAAACCAATGCCTTCCTGCATCTCAAGGGCCACAGGCGCAGCATCAATGATGCCCTGTTCCTGATGAATATTGCTGAACCATACGCCCTGGAAGGCGCCTCGCTAACCCCGTTCGATGATATAATTTCCTTACCTCCCGGCCATTTCCTTCGTTTTGGCTTATCAGGAAGCAGCAACCCCGAACCTTGGTTCAATCCTAAACAGTACTTGACCTCGGAACGCGGCAGCCTCACGGCGCATGCCGAACGATTTAAAGAATTGTTCTTTGACGCCGTATCGCTGCGTCTGCGCGCCGATGTTCCCATTGCCACAGCCCTGAGTGGCGGTCTGGACAGCAGTTCTGTGTTTTCTGCCGTGGTACAACTGTCTCAGCAAGGCAAACTGGAGCGCACACCATCCGACTTTCGCAGGGCGTTCATCGCGTCATTCCCGGGTACGGAACTCGATGAACTGGAATACGCACGCATGGTGCTGGAACATACCGGCGCCGAAGGCACCGTGGTAGAAGTGGATTACGCCAATCTGGCCGCCAAAACGGAGCAACTGACACGCGCCTTTGACTGCATCTCGGCGAACCCCCTCACCGCCATTCATTCGGTTTATGAAGGCATGGCTCAGGCAGGATTCAGGATAAGCCTCGACGGACATGGCGTTGATGAACTGATGTTTGGTTACCGGGATATGGTGGCCGCTGCCCTCGAATGGCAAAAATGGAACAGCAGCGAAGAGGAAACACGCAGCACCTTTGGTGTATTGTCCGGTTTATATGCCCCCGAATTCAGGCATGAACTGGAAACACGCTTTAACAAAGACCTGGCCTGGGCCAGCGGTCGCAGAGGAACCCTAAAATACCGTTTGGGTAAAATGCTGAAAAGACCTGTGGGCAGCCTGCAGCCTTTTCCGGGGCATCCACTGGCGGATGGAAAACAATCTTACAACTGGCCGGTGAGTGATCAGGCCGGATATCCCTGGATGTCTATGCCCGGGCAGATTGCCTGGCTTGAGTTCTTTAAAACCACACTGCCCGCGCTGTTGCGTAATTATGACAAAGCCAGCATGCTCAACAGCGTGGAAATAAGAATGCCGTTTATGGACTGGCGCCTGGTGATGTACACCCTTTCACTGCCGCTGGAACACAAACTCGGCTCCGGATACACCAAGCTGGTTCTGCGTGAAGCCATGCGCGGCGTGCTTGCCGAACAAGTGAGGACCAGAACCTGGAAAGTGGGTTTCATGAGCCCGGTGCAGCAGTGGTTTAATCAGGGTTTGGGTGACTGGGTCATGGATACCCTGAACAGCCGGGAATTTAAAAACCGCCCCTGGTGGCAGGCTCAACGTGTTCTGGATTATGCCGAACAACAACGCAAAGAGGGTTGGAGCAGAAAAGGCGCTGAACAAGTGTGGAAACTCATCAATGCCCACCTGATAGCGCAGTAATTCTGATTCATTAAAACACAATGCGCATCTTATATATTTACGGCAACGCCTCGCTGAATGATGGCTCCATCAGAAGCAAAATCGTGAGCCAGATTCACTACCTCAACGAAGCTGGTGTGTCATGTAAGGGTGTGTTTTTTTGCAAAGATGTAGAAGGTCCGCAGCAGTTCAATAACCACATTCACTTTCAACCATTCGGCGCTTCTAAGCGGCATTGGTTCAAGCGCATACACCAACAGGGCCTGATGCTCAGTGCGGTGGAGGCTTACCTCAAGGAACACAGCAAGAACTTCGACCTTTTTTACATCCGTTATCCCGGAGCGCACAGTGTTTTATTGCGCATCATGCGCCGCTATGGAAAGAAAATCTGCCTGGAACACAATGCCAAAGAGATATGGGAAGCCCTGAATCAGTGGAACCATTTCCGACCCATCTGGAAACCTTCCTCTATGCTGGCATTCCTGGGCTATGTGGTGATTCCCCTTTTTCAGGAAATAGCCTATGGCAT
>JAGWYC010000137.1 GCA_018969565.1 Bacteroidota bacterium
ATGCCGAGGAAAAGATCTTTTCTATGCTGTTTAATCATGTAAATCCCAGGTATTTAAGGCACTGATACGACTGTGGTCTGTAAGGTCAAACTGTGTAGGCACAATGGATACATAACCATGCGCTAAAGCCCACTCATCAGTATCTTCCCCTTTATCCATGTTCACAAAACGTCCTGTCATCCAGTAATACTTCCTGTTAAAGGGGTCCAAACGCTCATCAAAATCCTCCTTCCACTTGGCAACGGCTTGTCTGCATATTTTCATGCCTTTAATTCCTCCTTCAGGAACCGGCAGATTTACATTCAGCAGGGTTCCATAGGGCAAACCGTTCCGCAGCAATTCCAGGGCTATTTGCTTTACATAGGGTTTTGCCGCCTCAAAATCAGCATCCCAGCGGTAATCACATAGGGAAAAGCCAATAGCAGGCATTCCATCAATAGCTGCTTCTACCGCTGCACTCATGGTACCGGAATAGATTACGTTAATCGAAGAGTTTGAGCCATGATTAATCCCGGAAACCATCAAATCGGGCTTGCGCGTAAGAAGCTTGTCAATGGCCAGCTTCACGCAATCAACCGGTGTACCTGTACATTGATAAGATTCCACCCCCGGAAACTGATCTACCTTCGTGAGACGAAGAGGTTGGTTGATGGTAATGGCATGCCCCATGGCACTTTGAGGTTTATCAGGAGCCACAACCAGTACCTCGCCTATTTCTTTCATCACTTCCACCAAGGCGCGAATGCCTGGCGCTGTGATGCCATCATCGTTGCTGATCAGAATCAGCGGTTTATCATCTGACTGGTTCATTTTATCTGATTAATCGAAGGCAGGTTCCCAATGGAAGACACTTCCCAAATCGGTCTTTTACAAATAACTCGCCTGAGTCAAACTGATTTCCGGGGAAATTGCTTTGCACCAATGTTTCTGTAATCATGGGTGAGAAACCCATGGAGTAAAGGTTCACCAGGAGAAAAGAATTTTGCGGTTCCATAATTCCGGAGCACATAGACAAAAGTTCATTGATTTGTTTCTCCAATTGCCACTTCTCGCCTTCCGGACCACGTCCATAAGCAGGCGGATCCATAATGATACCGTGGTAGCTACGTCCACGGCGCAGTTCCCGTTCCACGAAGCGGTATGCATCTTCCACAATCCAGCGGATATCGTTCAGTCCGCTGAGTTCCATGTTTTCACGAGACCAACTTATCACCTGCCTCACCGAATCTACATGATAAGTTTCTGCACCTGCAGCCCGCGCCGCTAATGATGCGCCACCGGTATAGGCAAAAAGATTCAGTACGCGTGGCTGATGCACGTTAAGTACATTAAGGGTTTTATAGATAAAATTCCAGTTATCTGCTTGTTCCGGAAAAATGCCTACATGTTTAAATGAGGTCAACCCAAGCCTGAACTTAAGTTTCATCCCTTTATAGTGATAACTGATATGCCAGCGTTCCGGCACGCCTTTCCTGAGTTCCCAGTTACCCTGATCCGTGTCGGCGGCGCTCCCTTTTTTCCTAAAGAATGAGGCATGTGCCCGAGCAACCCACTCCTGCTCATTCAGACTTTTGGACCAAACTGCCTGAGGTTCAGGCCTTCGGAGTATATGAGTTCCGAAGCGTTCAAGCTTTTCAAAACCGCCGCTATCCAATAGTTCATAGTCGGGAAACTCCGGGATACTGATGCGGCTGAACACGGTTCAAATATAGCAAACAGCCTGAGACGCAAGGCGCTCAGGCTGTGAAGAGTTCATGGATGTTTTGTTTAGAATGTATTGATTTTGATACGCTTTTCAATTTCATCTACATCATAGCGAAATTTCTTATCTGTATCCATCAAATCATTCACGGTTTGACAGGCATGGATTACTGTAGAGTGATCTCTGCCTCCGAAATGCATACCGATATTCTTCAAAGAAGCTTTGGTGAGGTCTTTGGAAAAGTACATGGCAATTTGCCGGGCCTGCACTATTTCGCGTTTTCTGGTTTTGGACTTAACCGCCTCAACGGGGATACCATAAAACTCACATACCAACTTCTGGATGTAGTCAATAGAAATCTCGCGACTGGCATTCTTGACAAAGTTCTTCATCATCTGCTTCGCAAGAGGCAGATCTATTTGTTTTCGGGTCAATGAAGCCTGAGCCAATACGGAGATAAGGGCTCCTTCCAACTCGCGCACATTGGTATCTATGTTATGCGCCAGATATTCCACCACTTCCCGGTCAATGGTAATGCCGTCCTGATACATTTTATTCTCCAGGATGGCCAGCCTGGTTTCGTAATCTGGCATGGACAAGTCGCAACTCAATCCCCATTTAAAGCGGGAAAGAAGGCGCTCATCAACATCTTTCAGATCTTTAGGTGGACGATCACAGGTAAGAACAATCTGCTTGCCGTTCTGATGAAGGTGATTAAAAATCTGAAAGAAAATTTCCTGTGTGCGTTCCTTCTTCGCAAAGAACTGCACATCATCCACGATCAGCACATCGATATACTGGTAGAAATTTACAAAATCGGCAGTGCTGTTATTTCTGGAAGAGTCAATGAACTGGTTCATAAACTTTTCAGAACTCACGAATAGCACCACTTTAGCACGATGAACCTGTTTCACCATATTTCCGATGGCGTGTGCAAGGTGCGTTTTTCCTAAGCCACAGCCCCCAAATATCATCAGGGGATTAAATGCAGTTCCGCCCGGTTTCTGAGCCACGGCCAAACCCGCACTTCGTGCTAATTTATTACATTCTCCCTCTACGAAATTGTCAAAGGTATATTTGGCATTCAGTTGAGAATCAATGTTCATCTTCTTCAATCCAGGGATGATGAACGGATTTTTGATAGATGTTCCAAGCTGAATGGGCATTCCCAACTCGTTGGATACGGGCCGTGAAGTATTGCCGGAAGGTTGATTCACCGTGTAGGGGGAATTTCCTTGTTGGCCATTTTCCACAATAACATTGTATTCCAGTTTCGCGGAAGGGCCAATCACCTTTTTCAGGGTCTTTTGCAATAATCCAACGTAATGTTCTTCCAGCCATTCATAAAAGAACTGACTGGGTACCTGAATGGTCAATATTTTCCCATCCAGTTTTACAGGTTTAATGGGTTCAAACCAAGTTTTAAAACTCTGCGGTGTCACATTGTCCTTGATCACTTTTAGGCACTCGTTCCATGCCTGCTCCTGTGGTCTCGGTTGTTCGTTCATAGGCTCCTAATCTTCTGATAATCAATGGTTTAATAAAATTCTCAAGACCGGATTTCCGTTGGGTAGATAACGTGAAAACCGGGGTGTAAAAAAAGGAAAGAAATCCACATCGAAAAAATTTATTTCGGTTGCATATAAAGATTTTTTAACCTAAATAAAAGGGCTTTTTTTCAACGTGTTTCAACCTTAAAACAAGATTAAAAGCACATTCATCGGTACTATCCGTTGTACACCCCGAAAATTTCTCGCATGGAATCAGAAATTTCACCCAAGGTTGCCTGGTGGACAACTGCATCAATAATAGACGGCATGAGATTGGTTCCATTTGATGCAGCCTGCTTTACCGATTCAAGTGCAGCTCGGGTATCCGATTCATTTCGCTCGTTTTTCAGTTGTGCCAGCCGGGCCATCTGGGCATGACGAATGCTGTCATCTACCCGAAAAACCGGTGTATCGTGTTGTTCTTCAGTCTGAAAACGATTGACACCCACGATAATCCGGCTTCCCTGCTCCACAGATTTCTGATATCGGTAAGCTGAATCAGCAATCTGCTGTTGCATCCAACCACTTTCGATGGCTTTAACAGAACCTCCCATTTCCTGTATCACTTTCATCTGAGCCAACGCCTCTGATTCCAGCGCATCGGTTAGTTCTTCCACAAACCAAGATCCTGCCAGGGGGTCAGCCACATCGGTTACCCCACTTTCGTAAGCAATGATTTGCTGGGTTCTCAGGGCCAGTCCTGCGGCTTTTTCTGTTGGCAGACTCAGCGCTTCATCATAACCATTGGTGTGCAGACTCTGTGTTCCGCCAAGTACAGCCGCCATGGCCTGCATAGCCACTCTTACGATATTGTTTTCAGGCTGCTGCGCCGTAAGGGTTGACCCGCCGGTTTGCGTATGAAAACGCAACATCATGGCCTGCGGGTCGGTAGCGCCGGCTTCTTTCATAAAGTTGGCCCAAATCCTCCGCGCAGCGCGGAACTTGGCAATTTCTTCAAAGAAATTATTGTGGGCGTTGAAGAAGAAGCTCAATCGCTTGCCAAAAACATTAATGTCCAGACCCTGAGCCACTGCTGCTTCCACATAGGCCCTGCCATTCGACAAGGTAAAAGCCAACTCCTGAGCCGCCGTACTTCCTGCTTCCCGTATGTGGTAACCGGAAATTGAAATGGTATTCCACTTAGGTAATTCGGCCCCGCACCAGGCGAAAATATCAGTAATGAGGCGCATACTTGGCCTCACTGGATAGATGTAGGTTCCTCTGGCCGCGTACTCCTTTAATATATCGTTTTGAATGGTGCCTGAAATCTTGGACATGTCCGCACCCTGCTGACGGGCCAGTGCCACATACATGGCGAGCAATATGGAAGCGGACGCATTGATGGTCATCGATGTGGTTATGTCTTCCAGACGAATGCCCTTGAACAATACCTCCATATCCTTCAGAGAGCAAATCGATACACCTACCTTGCCCACTTCACCCTCTGCAAAAGGATGATCACAATCGTATCCTATTTGCGTGGGCAGATCAAAGGCCACAGACAAACCCGTGGTGCCCTGATTCAGCAGATAATGATAACGTTTATTGGATTCTTCTGCAGTAGAAAAACCGGCATATTGGCGCATGGTCCACAAGCGACCGCGGTACATGTCTTTTCTGATTCCGCGGGTGTAGGGGAATTCGCCAGGTGCTGCATGTGCGCCGTTCCATTGCCGGTAAAAAGGCTCAAGTCTGATACCGGACTCGGTATAACGGTCATTTTGCTCTTCCATCTTGTTCATCAGAAATACAAGTTCAGTTCTGCCTTCAGAAAATCAATGGCTTTTTGGGTAGGTTGATTCTCGCCTTTCATCAACGTTTCAATGATGGCACGACTAAGATCCGGTGCCATGGCATGTTCCGGCATAAGCTCGTAATGCGCATTAATCATTTGAATGACCTGTTCCTTCACTACCTTAATGACATTCCAGGCCTGAGCGCTGATATAAACCTGCTGAGAAACATTGTAGGCAAATTCCTGATTCACGGTGGTCAGCATATCTGCCCTGAGCGCGTGGGCTGACATATTCGGCTGGTTCAGGTTGATGATGAGCTGATTAGGACTAATGCGTTCCAGAAACAACACCATGCGCTCATAAGCCTGCAAACGCACCGGAGTAATGAGGTTCTGATTCAACTTTCTGCTTTCCATAGCCATCTTTTGAAGGGTTTCCCTACTTTGAATTTTCATCAGGTATGAAGCCGTGAGAAACACCACCAGGGAAGGCAAGGTGTACTTGAGGATTTCCAGCAAAGAGTTCAGCAGATCCATGTTTCTTTTTCCCAGCAAAGGTAACCCAAAACGCATTTTACACAGGGATGAATTCATGATTAAG
>JAGWYC010000138.1 GCA_018969565.1 Bacteroidota bacterium
TTCAGGGTGCTTACCTCGTTTTTCAGATTGTCGTTTTCGGTTTTAGTTTTCACCACATCTGCTGAAACAGTGCTTCCTGCCTTGCATTGCGCCAATTGGCTTTCCAGGCTGGAAACCTTGCCCTTGAGGGTATTTACTTCGGCCGTGAGCACGGAATTGTTGTCGCCGCACTTGGTCAGGTCTTGTTGTAACTTAGTATTGGCTGCCTTCAGGTTGTCGTTTTCTGTTTTCAGGCGACTCACTTCTGCGCTGACCGCGCTGCCACTGCCGCTTGTTTTGCACTGGTTTAGTTGGTTGTTCAGGCTGATTTTATCCTGTTGAAGCGCATTAACCTGAGTCTGCAAACGAGCGCTGCGGTCCTGCTCCTGCTGCAGTTTCCCGCTGACAATAGCCAGCTCTTCGCAGCAGTTTCCGGTGTTTTTGTTCTGTTGATTTTCTTTGGCCAGGACTGCGGCTTCACGACGTTTCAGTTCCTCTTCTTTCTTCAGAAGTTCCTGTTCTTTCTTCTTCACTTCAGCGCTGATGGTGCTGTTGTTCTTTGTGACATAAACGGTGTCGCGTTCAATCTTTTCAATGCTTACAGTATCGCGGATGATGATGGTGTCTTTCCGGATGGTTCTGATGGTGTCATTCCATTTTCGGGTGGTATCAGTGATGGGCGTAACCAGATCCGCTTTTGTATTCACCCACCAGGGACAGGGGTTAATCTTGAAGCGGAACCCGCCATACAAGGAAGCGCCTGACATTTTTCCACCGCTGCTCATGGCAATCAGTCCGGGAAGGTTGTCGGTTCCGAGCAGGAAGGGGCCCAGTCTTCCATAAAGGCCCATGGTGAAGCGCTGGTAGTTTCCGGTGAGCGAAAGCGGAACACCCAGTTCCACATCTTCATGCTCATAACGTGGAATAAGTGAGAGCTGCGACATACTGCGCAATCCGGGTCCACTTTTTCCGCGCAGGTTCTGGTTAAGGTTTGCGCCGAGGTACCAGCCTGAACCCATGTTATAATCGAACTGAACATTCAATGCGGCAGGGGTGTAGGTGGCAAAAGCGTCTGACTTGGTTACATTGGTTCCCAGCCTGTCGGTAAAGCCGCTGTCTAAGTGTTCAAAGATTGCTCCTCCAAAAGGATTGTAATTATTGACCAGGTTGCGGTTCACCTTCCAGTATTGATTACTCACTTCAGCGTTTCGTGCGGTCCCGTTGAAGTAGGCAATCATACCCACATCGCGCAGAGAGGCACCGAGGCGCAGACGGTAGTCGCGGTCTTTTTCATACCAACAGTCGGTGCGGTGACGGGTGTTCAGACGGGATCTTTCCGGGCGGTATTCGTAAACAAATCCGTAATCGAATCCGAATCCTACGCCGTTAACTTCTTGAAACCACAAGCCCAGCGGACTATTGAGCGCGTTGAGTACGGAGTTCGTGCCGCTGTGTGCAGTGCGGAAATTAGCCTGCTCCACGAAGAGACTGTCGCGGCCTTCGAAACGATAATTCAGATCAGATCCGCCCACATAAGCTGCGCCAAAGCCCAACATAAATCGACCTGTGAATCCTGTTTTCCAGAGATGGGCCGATTTTTTGCCCCGCGCCCTGCCGAAAGTGAAGTTGAATTCCTGATAGTTATCTGAATTGGCAGAGAAGGCACCGTTGCTGTAATTGGTATTCCGCAGCAGGCCATTGCCCGGGAAGCGCCCAGGGGCAGTTTGTATGCCGTAACGGGCTATTTGTGCCAGCGGCTCCTGAATACCGGTGATGCTGATACCCTGCACTGTTCTGGTGCTGAACCCAAAGGCGTAATTCCTGTTCACCCTGAACGCAAAGGATGGGCCTTGAGAGGTGCTGATATAATTGAAGAATTTCTGATTGCTGTTGCCGAAAGACTCCAGCCAGTTGTCGTTCCAGTTGGCCCGGCCAAAGCGGTTTTGCTGTGATGATGGAATGTTGCCTGCACTCCACTTCCAAAGACTGAACGGAGCGGCATAGCGCAGATAGTTGTTGTTAAACTCTGCGCCGTAACTCCACCAGTGGATGTACACCCGGTTCCTGTCAGGATACACCTGCGCAGGATTCTGTATCATAGCTTGTGTGGTGTTGTAGTTGCCCTGCACGTTTCCAAGGAACTGTTGCCCTCGCAGCAACTGACCGCTGCAAATCATGGCGATCAACAATGTGGTGGTAAGGAGTTTTTTCATACAAGTCTTCTGGGTTTTGTTTAAAAAAGTGGACACTCGCGCTGTTATTTACCTTAATCAGTAGCCGGTTATTGATTTTTTTCTGCCGAAAAAAACGCTGCAGCCCCTGTTAATACTTGAAAAAACAGTCGTAATCCGCTATATTAAGGTCAAAACCTGTGCCCTGCCGTAACAAAGCAGCCGCAAATTATTGATTTTGCTAAGAATCCTTACATGTAACTGAACAAAAACAGGGAATACTTGTTCCAAAGGTCATGAGTATTCAACTGAAACCCGGCGACCTCGCTCCACAGTTCACCCTGTTCAATACCGAGAAGAAAGAAGTAAGCCTTTCCGATTACCGCGGAAAGAACCTCGTAATCCTGTTTTTCCCTCAATCATTTACCGGCGTTTGCACCACAGAACTCTGCGCTGTACGCGACGGGCTTTCTGAATACCAGAGCCTGAATGCTGAAGTTGTGGCCATTTCCGTTGATAGTCTGTTTACGCTTGGCGCCTTCAGGGAAGCACAACACTTCAACTTTGAAATGCTTTCCGACTTCAACAAGGAGGTTTGTCAGGCTTATGGAGCCTACTACGACACCTTTGTATTTAATATGCACGGTGTGGCCAAACGCGCTGCTTTTGTGGTAGATGCAGAAGGCATCATCCGTTATGCGGAGGTACTCGAAAGCGCAGGTGACATCCCGAATTTCGATGCGGTGCGCGGCGTGTTGCAATCCCTGAACGGGGCGGCTCAGTCCGGTTCCTGAGCGCTTCTCAGGAACTCCGTTTTAAGCAGGGGGCAGATTTTATAACGCTCTTCCTGCGTATCTTCATACATGGCCTCCAGCAGGCGATACACCGATTTTATTCCGGCTTCCCGGCACCACTCGAAGGGCCCTTTGGGGTAATTGGTACCCAGCTTCATGGCCTGATCTACATCCTCCCGGCTGGCTGTTCCTTCCTGAACGGTGTAGTAAGCTTCATTGATAATCATGCAGATGATGCGCGGACTTACAAATCCTACGCGGCTGTGCACCCATTCTGCATGATCGAAGCCGAGGCAGCGCACCACTTCAGAGGCGAGGGCCCTGTCGGCTCCAAACGGATCACACAATTCAAGAACCTTGCGTTCCAGCATACCCGGGAAGTTGCACATGCCAATGAAACCGGAATGTGGAGAGACACCCTGCTCCAGGCATAAAGCTTCCAGCCGGGTATTGCAGAAACCCAGAAAATACAAGGGTCCGTTTTGTGATGCATAATGAACCAGCCGCGAAGGCCGGGATTCAATATCGGTATCAATTACGGCGTCAAATTGACTGAGGGAAGATTGTGGGATATGATTTGCGTCAATTTTGGTAATATTGACCCCTGATGACAACCCTGCAACGAGCGCTGCTATGGATGATTCCTTTCCTGTTATGGCAATGTGCATCGCAGGGCAAAGGTACAGCAAGCATGAACAAACAAACCATAAACACCCACGAGGCTCCGGCACCTATCGGGCCATACAGTCAGGCAGTCTGGGCAGGAAACCTGCTCTTCTGCAGCGGACAAATCGCCATAAACCCTGAAAACGGCAACCTGGACACCGCCGATATCAATACCGAAACCAGACGTGTGATGGAGAATATCGGGGGGATTTTGCGCGCGGCAGGCCTCGATTACAGCGCCATTGTAAAGACCACGATTTTCCTGAAAGATATAAACGACTTTGCTGCGGTAAACACGGTGTATGGTTCCTATTTCAAGGAGGCATTCCCCGCCAGAGAAACCGTTCAGGTGTCGATGCTTCCCAAGAATGTAAACGTAGAAATCAGCGTAACTGCCATAAAATAAAAACTTATGCCAAGACCAGTAAAAGATCCGGGCTTCAAGAGCTTACACCACTTTTTACTCAATGCCGCTTATAACATCCATCATCCTGACCATCCATACCTCATGGAAAAGGTGGACGGAGTTTGGACAGAAATCACCTACCGTCAGGCCCTCGAGCGAATAGATGAAATAGCCTCATTCCTGCTGCATGAAGGAATTCAGAAGGGCGACCGTATTGCGTTGATTCTGGAAAATGGACCGGATTACTATTACCTGGATCAGGCCATGCAGAAAATAGGTGCAGTGAATGTGTCTATTTACCCAACGCTTACTCCCGAGGAAACAGCTTTTGTATTGAATGATTCCGGCAGCGTCATGCTGGTAGTGGGAAACAACTTCCTGCTGCGCAAGTTCAGGAAGATAGAACACGAATGCCCTGCGGTGCGCAAGGTGATTATGAATCTGGAGGCAGCGGAAGATGATAAATACATCCGCTACACCACCATGCTGGCACGGGGAACTGAACTACGACCCTTAAAGAAAGAAGCGCTCGAACAGGCATTTCATTCTGTTGGTCCCGAAGACATCAGTACCTTTATTTACACTTCCGGTACCACCGGCACGCCCAAAGGCGCCATGTTGTCTCATTACAACTTCATGAGCAATTGCTACGATGCACTGGAACTTTGTCCGGCCCTGATCAAAGATGACCTGTATCTGTCATTTCTACCGCTGAGCCATGTGTTTGAACGAATGGCAACCTATTTTCTGTCTTCCTACGCCGGCGCCAGGGTGGCCTTTGCGGAGAGCGTGGACAAGGTGCCCCAGAATATCGGAGAGGTGCGCCCGACGGTGATGGCCTGTGTTCCCAGGGTTTTGGAACGTGTTCATGACCGCGTGATTAATACGGCTACCCAAAAGGGCGGCTTAAGTGCGTCCATCTTCAAATGGAGTCTGGGAGTTGGCGCACAGGCGCGTCAGGCCAGAGAACAAGGTAGAAAACCGGGTCCTGCGCTTGGACTGAAATACAAACTTGCGGATAAACTGGTATTCGGAAAAATCAAAAACCGGCTCGGTGGACGCATGCGCATGATGATTTCCGGTGGCGGGGCATTGCCGCAGCATGTGGGTGAATTCTTTGGAAATATAGGCCTGAAGGTTCAGGAGGGCTATGGATTAACAGAAACATCGCCCTTCATTACCGTGAATGAATTTCACCGGCAGGTATATGGCACGGTGGGGCGTGTGGCGCCAAGCCAGCAGGTGGCCATTCAGGATATAGACAGCGGTAAAATCATTACCGTGCAGGAATATGACAGTTTTGATCCTTCTTTTTCTTCTGAAGAAGGAGAAATACTGGCCAAGGGCCCCAACATCATGCAGGGCTATTGGAACAGGCCGGATGAAACAGCGCATGTATTTGATGCCGAGGGCTGGTTCCACACCGGAGATATAGGACGGTTTGAGCAGGGCTATCTGAAAATCACCGATCGCCTGAAGAATATGCTCGTAACTTCAATGGGAAAGAATATCTACCCTACCCCTGTGGAGAATGCATACCTGCGCAGCCCGAAAATTGAACAGGTGTTC
>JAGWYC010000139.1 GCA_018969565.1 Bacteroidota bacterium
AGGGCTTCAACCTCTATAAACTGTTGCAGAACTCGTTCTGTTTCCAGTCCGTGAGCATAGGCCGCGCTGCGGCTATGATCGCATATAGCAAAATAAGCGTAGCCTTTGCTCTTGCAGGCCAGCGCCATTTCTTCCAAAGTGTTCAGCCCGTCGCTCCAGGTGCTGTGGTTGTGTAAAACCCCCTGTAGTTGTTCAAAGGAAATCAAATCGCTGAAATCGCCTTTAACGGCTTCCTCCAATGCCTTTGGGTGATCACGCACTTCGGCGGGGATAAAATGCAGGCCCCGGCTTTGATACATGGACTGTTCATCACTGCACGATGAGGCGGAAATTTGCCCCAGGGCAGTTGTATGTTCCTCAGGGCCTGTGCTAAGCAGCAACTGATGGTAAAAAGAGCCTTCATCCACCCGAAGCACATGTACCGGTAGCCCGCACAGCGACTTTGCAATGACGGATGTTCCGGAATCTTCTATATCGGTACATTCCGATACTTCCAGTGCCTTCATGATTTGTCCGGCGCTTGCTGTGCTGATGAAATCCAACGACTGCAATACTTCCATAGCCCTGCGAAACGCGCCGGTAGTGGAAGACTTAGATTCTGTTATTTTCTGTAATTCTTCTAAAATGCGATAGCCAAAGGGCTCCGCTCTGGCGTAGTGCAGACTTCCCTTCCCTGCTTCCGCAAATTCAATGGCTTTGATGATTTCTGACTGGGTTTTATAACCAAAGCCTGATTGTGCCACCAGGCGGTTTTCCCGACAGGCATCCTGCAAAGCTTCCACAGATAGCAAACCCATGCTTTTCCAGATGGTATGCACCTTTTTAGGGCCCAGCCCCTTGATGTGCAGCATGTCGAGCACACCCGCAGGGGTTTCGCGTTCCAGTTCTTCCAGTTCAGGAAAAGAACCGGTATTGGCCAGAGTTACAATGGCTTTACTCACGCTCTTCCCTACGCCGGGAATGGCTTCCACTTCTGCAAGCGTCATATCCTGAAGCGGCTGTTTCACTTTTCGCAGATTGAATGCTGCGGCGGCGTATGCTTTTATTTTGAAGGGATTCTGCTCATGTAATTCGGCCAGTTTCGCGAAATACCCCAGGGTCGAGGCTACATCAATATTGTCCATCAACGCACGATTTTAATTTCTTCAGCTTCAATGGCAGGATAAAATTCCACCCAGGCATAAGTGGACTGGGCCAGTTTAATGAATATCACCTCACGCGGCTCTTTGGTTTCTTTATCGAGAAAGGTTTCCATAGACACAATTGGGAAACGTTTGCCTGCATAGCTGCACGGGAGTTTCTGCGAATCAAAATCGCCTTCGGTAAAATACCAGCGATAAAATCCTTCGCCGGAACTCGTATCGTATCCCGGATTGCGTTCATTGCATGCTGTTCTGGTTTTATGGTGCATTTCGATATGCTTGAAAGAAGAACCTTTACATTGACCAATTTCCAGCAGATCGCCCACGTATAATTCAATCTCTACTTCGGCAGTATCGGCATCCTGAGCCTTTAGTTCGATGGCAGGAAGCAAAAGGAACAAGCTTATGGCGACGAGAATTCTGTTCATGGTATGCGAAATTAGGGGTTCTAACCACGTATTCTTTCCAGATGATTCATCCCGTGGTAAGAACTACTGCTTGCGTACGTGCTTCAGTACCAGTCTGTTCATGGCGTCATTATGCAGACCACGCACTCCGGGTCCGATAAGTCTTATGCTTCGGTCATAATACAGCACGATAAAGGGCGCGGCATCGGTGATATGCTGATCCATTTGCGCCATGATTTCCCTTCGAATGCTGTCGGAACAACGGTTGAGCTTCCGGTATTGCGCATCAGTTTCAGCATCGGCGTAATGGGTGTAATTGGGGCCTGACGGGCTGAAATTCTGTGTGGTGAAGCAAGCCAGATAACTCTCAGCATCGGCATAGTCTGCAATCCAGGATCCGCGGAACAGCTTGATGGCTCCTTTATTCCTTAATTGTCTCAGTTGGCCGCCCGGATGCACGGCGATTCGGCAAGGAACTCCGATTCGGCTCCAGGTTTGTTGGATAAACAGGGCCATATCGGCATAATCGGCAGTGGTATTCAGTTCCAGTTCCGAAAGTCCTTTGCCGGCAGGGAAGCCGGCTTGGGCCAGCAGCGCCATCGCCTTTTCAGGATTGTACTGATACCCCTGCACTTTGCGATCCAGAAGCACCGGAGGAACAAAACCATGAATACCCGGATCGCCCACCCCGTTTCGCATGTAACGCACCAGCGCCACCCTGTCAATGGCATAAGACAATGACTGCCGCAGGGCTTTGCTCTGTAATGGATGTCCGGAACTGCTGTCCAGATAAAAACCTAAGTACTCTGTATTCAGAAAAGGACTGTTCAACAGCCGGAACTTCCCGCGATAATGCGGCGACAACAGGCCATCCCTTGTCAGCAGTTCGTCTTTGAAGCTGCCTTCTATGCCGTTGAAGAAATCGTAATCACCGCTGACGAACTTCATAAATGCTGTTTGCTTATTGCGTATGAGGTCAATATTCACGGCCTCCAGATAAGGCAAAGGCAATCCTGCACGGTCTCTTTCCCAGTAAGTGCTGTTGCGCAACATCACAATACGTACCTCCGGTTCCCATTGGGCAAAACGAAACGGGCCGCTGCCTACCGGTTCAGTTTTCAGGTTGAGTCCACGCTGCAGGAGTCGCTCCGGAACAATCATACAGAAGTTCATGGAGAGCAGGCTGAGCATTTGCGGACAGGCTTCCTTCAGCCGGAGCACCACAGTACTGTCGTTGGGCGCAGAAATCCAAGGTTCGTTCAGGTTTACTTTGTCCAGAAACACCCAGGCACCGGGTGAAGCTACAGCACTATCCACCAGGCGACGCAACGAAAACACCACATCCGAAGCGCGGAGTATTCGCTCCTGTTCATTTTTCCAGAGGCGGTGCGGATGAAACAATACGTCGGTACGAAGACTGAACGTGTATGTTTTCCCGGAATCAGAAACACGCCAACTGCTTGCCAATGAGGGCGCGGGAAGCAAATTACTGTCGGGTTCAGTGAGTGTATTAAACAATTGCGTTACTGCCCAGATTTCTGCCTGAGAACGGGTGAAAGCCGGATCTAAAACCTGAATGCCGGCATCCTCATTGTACCGGAAAATAGACTGTTCCGACACTTTATCCACATTTTTACAACCACCCGAAAGCAAAATTGTGAGCAAAAAGGAAAGGGCGCAGGGTGTCCGGTAGCACCCTTTGAAGGTATTTTTGTGATTCGCCCAAAGGAGCAAAAGATGACTGCGGAACTGAAGTATTACGGACATTCCTGCTTTGAACTGCGGATGCAGGGCAAAAGTATCATTTTCGATCCGTTCATCACGCCCAATCCTTTAGCTGCAGGCATTGACATCAATAGCCTGAAACCCGATTACCTGTTGATTACCCATGGCCACTATGACCATATAGCCGATGCGGTACAGATTGCTCAAAACAGTGGCTGCTTGGTAATTGCATGCTTTGAAATCCATGAGTGGCTTCAACGACAAGGTGTAGGCAATACCCTGGGCATGAACATCGGCGGTACCGCAGATTTAGGCTTTGCGAAAGTGCGCATGATCCCTGCCGTGCATTCATCGTCATTTCCAGATGGTTCTTATGCCGGTCATGCTGCCGGATTTCTCATCAACAGCCCGGAACTGAATTTATATTATTCAGGCGATACCGATTTAACCCGCGACATGGAGCTGATACCGGATATCTGCTCCCTGGATGCAGCCTGCATTTGCCTCGGAGGTCATTTTACGATGGACTACCGGGATGCTTTGCGCTGTGCCGAAATGATTCGCTGCGAGCAAATTATCGGCATGCATTTCGACACCTTTGAACCCATCAGCATAGACCACAAAGCAGCCTTGGAGCATTTCAGTGCCGCAGGTCGGAAGCTATACCTTCCCAAGGTGGGTGAACACTTAAACATATAACGCTTTCATGGGAAAGATCATAGCCATAGCCAACCAGAAAGGTGGGGTCGGAAAGACTACCTCTGCCATCAACCTGGCCGCCAGCCTTGCTGTATTAGAGTTTAAAACCCTGCTGGTAGATGCCGACCCGCAGGCCAATGCCTCCTCAGGCATCGGTTTTGACCCAAAAGATATTAAAATAGGATTGTATGAGTGTCTGGTTCAGGACATTCACCCTAACGATATCACCCTCGATACCGATATCCCTTACCTCAAACTGCTTCCTTCTAATATTGACCTGGTAGGTGCAGAAATTGAACTGCTGGAACTGCCCAACAGGGAACAGATGATGATAAGGGTGCTCGAATCGGTGAAAGATGAATACGACTTTATCATCATTGACTGCTCCCCTTCTCTGGGCCTGATTACCACCAATGCACTGGTAGCTGCTGATTCTGTGGTAATTCCGGTGCAATGCGAGTATTTCGCACTGGAAGGTCTGGGCAAATTGCTGAATACCATCAAAATCATTCAGACACATCTGAACCAGAATCTGGAGATAGAAGGCATCCTGCTCACCATGTACGATGCCCGTCTTCGCCTGAGCAATCAGGTGGTAGAAGATGTGAAAATGCACTTCCAGGATATTGTGTTCGATACCATCATCACCCGCAATACCAAACTGGGCGAAGCACCGAGCTTCGGTGTTCCCGTCATCAATCACGACGCTGAAAGTAAGGGTTCCATCAGCTACCTCAACCTGGCCCGCGAAATCATCCAGAAAAACGGTTTAACGGCCTTAAGCAATAATTAATCAAGTATTCATGAGCAGTCCGAATATAAAGAAGAAGGGCGGGCTTGGGCGCGGCCTGTCAGCCCTGCTGGAAAACGCAGAAACCGATATCACCAGTAAGGATGTGCGCCCGGCCGGTGGTATTTCCCAGGTTCCCATCAGCCAGATAGAAGCCAACCCGTTTCAGCCGCGTACCGAATTTGACGCACAACTTTTAGAAGAGCTGGCCGCAAGCATTCGTGTACATGGCGTTATACAGCCCATCACCGTTCGCAAGCTGGGCTACGATAAATACCAGCTCATCAGCGGAGAACGTCGTACCCGCGCCTCCATCCTTGCAGGACTGGAAAAAATACCTGCCTTCATCCGTGTGGCCAACGACCAGGATATGCTGGAAATGGCCCTTATTGAAAACATCCAGCGTGCCGACCTGAATGCCATCGAAGTGGCTATCAGTTATAAACGACTGCTTGAAGAATGTGAGCTGAAACAGGAAGAACTGGCTGACCGCGTGGGCAAAGACCGCACCACGGTAAACAACTACCTGCGTTTATTGCGTTTACCCGATGAAATACAGGCGGCCATCAGGGAAGGCAAACTAAGCATGGGACATGCCCGTGCCATGATCAATATGGACGATGTGGCCGAACAGATTGACCTGTTTCGACATGTAATTGAAGAGAATCTCAGTGTACGCGCCACCGAATCACTGGTAAAAGCCGGTCGCGAGCAGCATAAACAGGGTGACAAACCCGCGGCACGCGGTACCGACTGGGATCCGGAATCTGACCGCATCATGAACGAAATTCACCGCCGC
>JAGWYC010000140.1 GCA_018969565.1 Bacteroidota bacterium
CTGGAAATGATGGTGGGCCGCAATACCGCCACCCACGAAACAGCTTTTACCGTATCCGTTGACTTACTGGGTAACGGCTGTACCACCGGCATCAGTGCTCAGGACCGGGCTAAAACCATTCAGGCACTCATTGACCCTTCGTTCAAACCTGATGATTTCGGCAAACCTGGGCATATCTTCCCCCTGCGTGCCAAGGCAGAGGGCGTGCTGCGCCGCGCCGGACATACAGAAGCCGCCATTGACCTTGCCAGATTGGCAGGCTTTGAACCCGCAGGCTGTATTGTTGAAATTCTGAATGAAGACGGATCAATGGCCCGTCTGGACGACCTGATGCTTGTGGCTGAGAAGTTTGGGTTAAAAATTATTTCCATCGAAGAACTCATTCGCTACCGCCTGGAGCACGAAACCCTCATCAAACGGGAAATAGCCGTGGAGATGCCCACGCACCTCGGAGATTTTAGCCTTGTCGCTTTCCGGCAAATCAACTCCGGTCAGGAGCATCTGGCCCTGGTAAAAGGCGAGTGGGCCCCTGATGAACCGGTGCTGGTGCGTGTACACAGCAGTTGTCTTACCGGCGATGTATTCGGCTCCTGTCGTTGCGACTGCGGCGAACAACTGCAGCAGGCCATGCAGTTGATTGAACAGGAAGGCAAAGGCGTAATTGTCTATATGAATCAGGAGGGACGAGGCATAGGTCTGATGAACAAACTCAGGGCCTACAAACTCCAGGAGCAGGGACTGGATACGGTAGATGCCAACCTCAGCCTGGGCTTCCGGATGGATGAACGCGACTACGGCATCGGCGCACAGATTCTGCGCAACCTTGGCGTGAGCAAAATGCGCCTGATGAGCAATAATCCACGCAAGCGCACCGGGTTGCTCAGCTACGGGCTTGAAATTGTAGAAAATGTCCCCTTGAAGGTGGCACCGAATCCACACAACAGAAACTACCTGCATACCAAGCAGACCCGCATGGGCCATGAACTTTGACAGGGCTCGCACGCTCACTTAAAATCAAGGCTTCCACAAAATTGAGCAGGGCTGCGGATAATTTTTCTGCATCATACTGCGTTCCATGAGCAGAAAAGGTTTTTTTTGCCTTACAAACCCATGAATCCTTTATACGCTATTCTGTTGCAAATCACCCACGCCGATTCTTCGACCGTGGCACCTGCGGCTGCTCCAACGAAGGAATCCTCCATCTCGTTCTTTGAACTGGTGATGAAAGGCGGTCCGGTGATGATACCGCTGGGACTCATCTTCCTGATTGCGTTGTTCTATATCATCGAAAGAACCATGTACATCAGCCAGCGCGGAAAAATTGACCGCAACCTGATCAACATTGTACGCGACAACCTGGCCAACGGCAACATCAAAGGGGCACAGCAATACTGTGAACGCATCCCAACCGGACAGGCTCAGGTGGTGGGCACAGGCTTAAACTTCCTCGGCGCCAGCCTGGGTGATATTGACGTAGCCATGAACGACAAAGCCCAAGTTGAAGTCAGCCGCATGGAGAACCGCCTCAATTACCTCTCGCTCATCGGAAGAATAGCTCCGATGCTGGGCTTCGTGGGAACGATTGTCGGCATCATTAATATCTTCTACAAGATTTCATTGGACAGCAACATCAATATCTCCAGCATCTCCGATGGTTTGTACCAGAAGATGATTACCTCCGGTGCCGGCCTGATTGTGGGTCTGATTGCCTTCGTAGGTTATCAATTGTTGCAGGCGCGTGTGGAACGTTTCATTGAGCACATTGAAGACAACAAGCTCCAGGTGAAGGAGCTGCTTAACCAGCCCGGATTATGATCAGGCGCAGGGAACGTCACGCGGAAGTGGGCACCGAAGCCCTGAACGACATCATGTTCTTCCTGTTGTTGTTCTTCCTCATCGTGTCCACGGTGGCCAATCCGAACATCATCCCCATCAAGCTTCCACAGGCAAAAACCACTCAGGATGTCAAGAAGAAGCAATACACGCTCACGGTTACTGAAGAAAAGAAGTACTTCATTGACCAGCGTGAAATTGCTTATGCCAACCTGGAACAGGAACTCACAGCCCTGCGTGATGCCAACGTGGACCCCAGTAATCCCGATAACAGCATGAACATTGTGCTACGCGTGGATAAGAATCTGGTGGTTCAGGATATGGTGGATGTAATGCAAATCGGCACCAAGCTGGGCATCAAGATGGTGCTCGCTACTCAGAAGTTCGAGTAACTCAAGGTTTTACTGCCGCCGGATTCCAAAGAATGCCGAAATGGTGAAAAGGTCCTTGCCAGGCATTTCCTGCTGTCTGTACTGAGCTTCCGAAGAAACCTCGCACCCGGTTCTTTCCGAGAAATACAGTGATTGATGGGCTGATTATTGGCTGCCAGCTCCCGGGATTCAAGCCAAAATCGGAAAATTGATAATCCGGGTTTAACTGCTTCAACTCGGCAGCCCACACCCGACTCAGGCCGCCTTTAACAGCCGCTTGAAGGCTGAACAATCCGCGTTGAAGCACCATACCCGTGGCCAGATAAGGCATGTATTGATTTCCAGAGATGCGCCAAGTGCGAAGTCCTTCAGACTGCGCATTGAAACCGGAAACCTGCAGGCCGGCGGTCCAGAAGCTGCGCAGCATACCCTCTTCAGGTTGCTTCCGGTAGCGATATGCCAGTTGCACATCCACTTGGAAAAGTTGTCCTTTGGAGCCGGAGCCTATGGCCCGGTTAGGGTAAGCGTGGAATCCAACTTGTCCGCTCATCCAGTAATGGCTTCCCACCATACCTGCATGGTACATGGAGCCACCGGAGGCATTTCGGCTGCTTTGATATGAAAGTCCGATTTGCTGCTGCGGCTTGCAGGGCAACAGCATCAAGCCCGGTCGGCCTGACATGACAGGGCCCGGACTACTTAATTGCAACAATGAAATTAAAAAAAGCATCAGAGGCAATTTAAGCCAAAACAGCGCCTTACGCCTAAAAACGGCTAATTTTGCGCCCCATTTATGCTAACGGTCAGCAATATTTCCCTTCGTTACGGCAAACGCGTTCTTTTTGACGAAGTAAACCTGAAGTTCACGGCCGGCAACTGTTACGGCATCATCGGTGCCAACGGGGCCGGAAAATCCACTTTTCTGAAAATTCTTTCCGGTGAAATTGAACCCAATACCGGTTCGGTGGACATGGAGCCCGGCAAGCGCATGGCCGTACTGAAACAGAACCACTTTGAGTTTGACGAGGTTCCTGTATTGCAGACCGTGCTGCGCGGACATCAGCAGTTGTGGAAGATTATGGAGGAGAAAGATGCCCTGTATGCCAAGGCTGATTTTTCTGATGAAGATGGTATCCGCGCCAGCGAACTGGAAGGACTTTTCGCGGAGATGGACGGCTGGAACGCCGAAAGCGATGCCGCCACCCTGCTGAGCAACTTAGGCATTCCTGAAAAATACCACGAGCTGCCGCTGAAAGAACTGAACGGCAACCAGAAAGTACGCGTGCTACTGGCCCAGTGCCTCTTCGGAAACCCCGATGTGCTGTTGATGGACGAACCTACCAACGACCTCGACGTGGAAACCATCCGCTGGCTGGAAGACTTCCTGGCCAATTTCGAAAACACCGTGTTGGTGGTGAGTCATGACCGTCACTTCCTCGACAACGTGTGTACCCACGTATGCGACATTGATTACAGCCGCATCAAGATTTTTACCGGCAACTATACCTTCTGGTACCAGAGTTCACAACTGGCCCTGAGACAGCGTTCCGAACAGAACAAGAAGGCCGAGGAAAAGAAAAAAGAACTCCTGGAATTCATAGCCCGCTTCAGCGCCAACGTGGCCAAGAGCCGACAGGCAACAGCGCGTAAGAAGATGCTGGACAAGCTGGACATCGAAGAAATCCAGCCCAGCACCCGCCGCTATCCCGGTATTGTGTTCAAGCCCGAGCGCGATGCCGGCGACCAGGTGCTCAACGTAGAGAACCTGAGCTTTATGGCAGGCAGCGAGCCGCTCTTCAGCAAGGTGGACTTCAAGGTTTCCAAAGGCGATAAAATTGCCTTCCTGTCCAGAAACACCCTCGCACTGAATACGCTGTTCAAGGTGCTCTGGGGAGAATCCCAGCCTGCCGGCGGCTCCGTACACTGGGGTGTTACCATCAAATATTCCAACCTGCCCAACGACAACAGTTCTTATTTTGAAGGGGTGAACCTGAATCTGGTGGACTGGCTACGGCAGTTTTCCACAGAAAAAGATGAAACCTTCATCCGCGGTTTCTTGGGCCGAATGTTGTTCAGCGGTGAAGAAACCCAGAAGATGGCCAAGGTGCTCAGCGGAGGCGAGAAAGTGCGCTGTATGCTCAGCAAGATGATGCTGGAGAACCCCAACCTGCTCATCATGGACGAGCCTACCAACCACCTCGACCTGGAATCTATTCAGGCCCTGAATAACGCGCTGGTGGACTATAAAGGCATCGTGCTGTTCCACAGCCATGACCAGGAGTTCATCAATACCATTGCCAACCGCATCATTGAAATCACCCCGCATGGCATCATTGACCGCCACATGAGTTACGAGGAATACGCGGAAGACAAGGCCATACAGGAACGCCGCGAACAGCTTTACGGAGCCTGAGTATTTCAGGCTGCACAGAAGCTCGAAAAAGTGTTTTCTTTGCGTTTCATTCCAATCATGAAGTTCACTAAACAAATAATGCTGCCTCTGCTGGCAGTGCTTGTGCTGGGTTCCTGCGGCAAGTCCGTAAATACCTCCAAGACCCTGAAAACGCCCCTGGACAGCTTCAGCTATATGCTGGGTCTGCGCACCGCTTTCTCCTATAAAGGCGAGGGATTGAAAGAGATTGATTACTCTTCATTCGCGAAAGGCTTTGAAGATGGCATCAAGAAAGACAGCGGCTATGATGTTTCTGAGAAGCGCGCCAACGCCGCCTTCCAGGGTTACCTGCAGAAGCTGCGTGCCGAAGGCGAGAAGAAGGCTAAAGAAGCTACCACTTCATGGCTGGCTGACAACAAGAAAAAGAGCGGCATAGAAGAACTCCCTTCCAAGGCGCAGTTTAAAATGACTTCCCGTGGAAATGGCCCTGTGCCCACCCTGAATGATACTGTAATCATTCACTTTAAAGTGAAGGACAAGAATGGCAAGCTGATTCAGAACACCGAAGACATGAAGAAGCCGCTGACAATTGCGGTGAAGTTTATTCCCATTGAAGGCCTGCGCGAGTGGATTACCCGTGTTCCGGCTGGTTCTAAGGCAACCTTGTACATTCCCGGTCCCTTACCCGGATTCCAGGGAGGCAGCCTTGAAGAAGAATTTTCCGTTTATATCTGGGAAATGAATCTGCTCGGCATGAATCCCGGTCCTACTGTGCTGGAAGGCAAACAGGGCAGCGCTGCACCGGAACCTGAAGCAGATATAGATCGCTGATGCTGAAATCAGATAATACATAAAAAAAGCGCGGCACGCCGCGCTT
>JAGWYC010000141.1 GCA_018969565.1 Bacteroidota bacterium
GCTGAAGCCTGTGTGCATGCCGGAGCTTCCATCATCAACGATATTTCATGCGGGGAAGACGACCCTGAAATGCTGCCCACCGTGGCCCGTTTGAAGGTTCCTTATATCGCCATGCACAAAAAAGGCAGACCCCAAAATATGCAGCAACTCGCTGAATATGAAGATGTTACAAAAGAAGTGATGACCTATTTCGCCGAGAAAATCCAATTGTTCAGGCAACAAGGCCTCCATGAATTCATATTGGACCCCGGTTTTGGGTTTGCCAAAACGGTGGCTCAGAATTTTGAACTGTTGAGCCGGCTTGAAGATTTGCGGGCGCTCGGTTATCCCGTACTTGTAGGCCTTTCGCGCAAATCCATGATCTGGCGCACCCTGGAATGCAAGCCAGAAGAGGCATTGAACGGCAGTACAGCGCTGCATGCCGTGGCACTCATGAAAGGCGCATCCATCCTGAGGGTGCATGATGTACGTGAGGCCGTGGAAACGGTCAAACTGCTCGACTGCCTGCCTTAAGGACGGGCTTCCGCTTTTTTCAGCGAATCCTGACGGGCGCGTTGCAGCACTTTTTCAAGCAATTGCTCCGGAGTCAACTCAATGTCGGGCAAGAGCAGGCGCACATCTTCGGCGAGTTTGGAATTAGGGAATTTCTGCAGAAAAGTTTCATACAAGGCCTTCCCTTTTCGGGTATTGCCTGACTCCACGAAGTTATGGGCACCGGCCAGCAGCGCGCGTTCCAGCCTTGGGTGCTGCGGAAACAGTTGGCTGAATTTCTCAAAAAGTTCTGCAGAACGATACCATTTCCCCTGCCGCTCAAAAAGACCGGCGGCAGCAAATAAATAGTCAGGGCTGTTCGGGTTTTTAGGATATTGAATGGCGAAATCAGCCAACCTGCGGGCAAGGGTATCCGGAAGTGAATCGTAGCGTTCCCGTTGCATTTGTGACAAGTAAGGCTTCAGGCTTGCTTCTTCCTTTTGTTCCCGGCCTGCGCAGGCTATGAGAACAAGTACCAGCGCTGCTGCGAGCATTCCGCGTTTCATGATGCAAAAATAAGATTCCGTATGATGCTCAGGAATATCAGGCAGCATCAATACCTATTTCCTCCTCGGTATTCTTCTCAACCCTGAGGTTTTCGATGATAAACTCCTGCCGTTCCTGGGTATTCTTTCCCATGTAATAGGTGAGAATCTTCTCTATGCTGGCATCGCGGAGGATTACCGGCTCCAAACGCATATCGGCGCCAATGAAGAGGCTGAATTCTTCCGGAGAAATCTCGCCCAGACCCTTGAATCGAGTGATTTCAGGTTTACCTCCGAGTTTTTGCAGCGCCTTCTGTTTCTCCTCGCCATTGTAGCAATAGATGGTTTCCTTTTTGTTCCGCACACGAAACAGCGGCGTTTGGAGGATAAACAGGTGTCCGTTGCGCACCAGGTCGGGGAAGAATTGCAGGAAGAAGGTGAGCATCAGCAGGCGGATGTGCATGCCGTCCACGTCGGCATCGGTGGCAATCACTATGCGGTTGTAGCGCAGGTTGTCAATGCTCTCTTCAATATCCAGGGCGTGCTGCAGCAGGTTGAACTCTTCATTTTCATACACCACCTTCTTCTTCAGGCCATAGCAATTCAGCGGCTTCCCCCGCAGGGAAAATACCGCCTGGGTTTCCACGCGGCGACTCTTGGTGATGCTGCCGCTGGCGCTGTCGCCCTCGGTGATGAACAGTGTTGTTTCGTGTTTCAGGTCGCCGTTGTTATCGGAGTAGTGGAAGCGACAGTCGCGGAGTTTCTTGTTGTGTACCGCCGCCTTCTTGGCGCGTTCGCGGGCCAGTTTCTGCACCCCGGCCATGTCCTTGCGCTCGCGCTCGTTGAGTTGAATCTTCTTAAGTAGGGCTTCCGCGCTGGCGGGATTTTTATGGAGGAAGTCATCAACGGCCTTCTTCATGAAATCCAGCACCGCACTTTTCACCGAAGGACCGTCGGGGCCCATTTCAATGCTGCCCAGCTTGGTTTTGGTCTGACTTTCGAATACCGGCTCCTGCACGCGTATGCTCACCGCCGCCACGATGCTGCCGCGGATGTCGGTGGCTTCAAAATCCTTCTTGTAAAATTCGCGGATGGTACGTACAAAGGCTTCGCGGAAGGCCGCCAGATGCGTACCGCCCTGAGTCGTGTACTGCCCGTTCACAAAGGAATAGTAATCCTCGCCGTAGGCATTGGAGTGCGAGAAGGCAATTTCCACGTCCTGACCTTTGAGGTGCACGATGGGATACAGCAGCTCTTCACTATGCGTTTTATGTTCCAGCAGGTCGAGCAGGCCGCGTCTGGAGATAAATTCCTTGCCGTTGTAGCGGATGCTCAAACCGGCGTTCAGGTAGGTATAGTTGCGTATTTGTTCTTCCAGGTATTCCGGGATGAAGCGATAATTCCGGAAAATGCTGTCGTCGGGAACGAAACTCACAAAAGTGCCGTTGGGTTCCTTGCTTTCGCCTTCGGGCACATCGAGCACCAGCTCTCCCCTGCTGAACTCAGCGCGCTTGGTCTTGCCATCGCGGAAGCTCTGTACCACAAACTGCTCACTAAGTGCATTCACCGCTTTGGTACCCACACCGTTCAGCCCTACGGATTTCTGGAAGGCCTTGCTGTCGTATTTACCGCCGGTATTGATTTTACTCACGCAGTCAATCACCTTGCCGAGCGGGATGCCCCTTCCATAATCGCGGATTTCCACACGCTGTTCGGTAATACTGATGTCGAGCTTCTTGCCATGGCCCATCACGTGCTCGTCAATGCTGTTGTCCACCACTTCCTTCACCAGCACGTAGATGCCGTCGTCGGCGCTGGTGCCGTCGCCCAGTTTCCCGATGTACATACCGGGGCGCAGACGGATATGTTCTTTCCAGTCGAGGCTGCGTATCTGGTCTTCGGTGTATTGCACATTTTCGGCCATAGAGCAAAAATAAACCTCCCGCCGCGAGGGATGAGCCGGAGTTTTGCACAGCCCACTAAGGCAAGTACCTCACACCCATTTCCCCGGGTTCAGAATTCCTTTGGGGTCAAATACCTGCTTGATGCCGCGCATCAGGGCGAAATGTGTTTCGCCGAACACTACGTCCAGATAATCTTTCTGCACCAGTCCGATGCCGTGTTCTCCGCTGATAGTGCCGCCTAGCGCTTTGCATTGTTCGAAGATTTCACGGATGGCTTTGGGAATTTCTTCCTTCCATTGCCGGTCGCTGAGTTGGTCTTTCAGGATGTTCACATGCAGGTTTCCATCGCCGGCATGTCCGTAACACACCGCACGAAATCCGTATCGGGTGGAAATTTCCTTCACGGCAGCCATCAGTTCGGGCAGGGCATAGCGTGGCACGACGGTATCTTCTTCCTTATAAATACTGACACTTTTCACCACTTCCCCGATGCTGCGCCGCACCTTCCACCATTGCTCCTTCAGGGTTTCGTTATCAGCCAGCAGCACTTCCGAGGCCCCGGACGCTTCCAGCAGCGGAAAAAGTCGGCCTGCCTCATCCAGAAGGGCTTCCGGATGATTCCCATCCAGTTCAGCCAGCAACCAGATTTCCGTGTCCGGATGTTCCGGAAAGGGTGTTTGTGTAGCGGCTACAGACATACGCACGCCGCTTTCTTCCATCAGTTCCAGCGCAGAAGGCTGAAACCCGGCCAGCAGCACTTCGTTCACCGCCTTACAGGCCTGTACCGGGTTGGCGAAGGGCGCCAACAGCAGGATAGTATAGACAGGCTTGCTGATAAGGCGCAGCACCATTTCGGTAACTACACCCAAAGTTCCTTCGCTGCCTACCATTAGTTGCGTCAGGTTATAGCCGGTGGAATTCTTCACGGTATTGGCGCCGGTCCAAATGAGAGAACCGTCGGGCAGGGCCACCTGCAGGTTGAGCACATAATCTTTGGTGGTTCCGTATTTCACGGCGCGGGGACCACCGCTGCTGTGGGCAATGTTGCCGCCCAGGAAGCAGGAACCGCGACTGGCGGGATCAGGCGGATAGAACAACCCGTGCATTGCAGCTTCTTCACGCAGAACTTCGTTAATTACACCGGGCTGCACCCTGGCCTGAAAATTCTTCGTATCAATATGCAGGATGCGGTTCATGCGCTGCAAGGAAAGGCTGACACCGCCGAACACCGGCAGGGAGCCGCCACTCAGGCCGGTACCCGCTCCGCGCGGGGTTACAGCGATATTGTGTTCATGGCAATAAGCCAGAACAGCGGCCACTTCTTCGGCAGTGCCGGGTATAAGCACGCAATCAGGCGGGAAGGATAAGTCTTCGGTATAATCACGGGCGTAGGATTGAATGGACGCTCCTCCGGCGAGCACGGCATCCTTACCCAATAAGGAAGCAAAGAACTCCAGGTCTTTGGCGCTTATGGTATGAAAAGGCTGAGCCATGCGGCAATGTTAATGAGGAAATGGGAAAGGATTGAAATACCTATGGTTTAATCATAGCCTTGCATTGTTCTATTGTATTGTCCTTTCTGTTCCGTTTTTTGTGAATCCATAATATGAACCAATGCCGGAGCCGCTCATTTCTATACTACTGCCCTTCCGCGATGCAGGGCCTTGGCTGCGGGACTGTCTGTATTCCATCAGGGAACAAAGCCTGCACAATTTTGAAGTGCTCATGGTGAATGATGGCTCTTCTGATCACTCAGTCCTGATTGCGCTGGAGTTTGCCGCTGCCGATCCTCGCTTTGTACCGCTTGAAAACCCCGGGCGCGGATTGGTCCCGGCCAACCGTTTCGGACTCAGTCGGGCACGCGGAGCCCTGGTCACCCGCATGGATGCCGACGACCTGATGCCTCCGCGCAAACTGGAAATGTTGTCTTCCCCCTTGCTTGAGGCGGGCAAGGGCCATGTGAGCACCGGGCATGTGCGCTATTTTCCCAGGGAAGACCTGGGCATGGGCACCCTGCACTACGAACAATGGCTGAACGAACGTTGCCTGCACAACGACCACTGGAATTGGATCTGGCGGGAATGCGTGATACCCAGCCCTTGCTGGATGGCATTTCGCGAGGATTTACTGGATTTAAATGCCTTTGAACACGATATCTACCCGGATGATTATGAACTCATGTTCCGGTTTTTCCGGGCCGGATTCCGGGTTATCCCCGTAAACGAGCTCTGCCACCTCTGGCGGCAACACAAACAGCGCATGAGCAGAAAGCACGAAGGCTTCAAAACCGAAGCTTTTTTTCAGTTAAAGATTAATCTTCTTCATCAGCGCTTTGACCTACCCTCAAAAAGGCTTGTTCTGTTGGGTCATGGCCGTAAAGGGAAATTGCTGGCGGACATGCTTCCCGAAACGCAGGAATTCACCTGGTTCAGCGAACGGGAAAAAGCAGCAGGCAACTTAATCAAGGG